>NZ_JBSFXE010000022.1:0-124053 GCF_053595195.1 Kitasatospora sp. NPDC002522 | reverse complement strand
GGGGCGCGGGGCAAGCGGGGGGGGGGGGGGGGGGCCCCCGGGGCGCCCCCCCCCCCCCCCCCCACTGCGCGGCGGCGGCCCCGACGCGGGCGCCGACGGGCCGAGAGTCGCCGTGGTGACCGGGATGCCCGGCGTCGGGAAGACCGCGCTGGCGCTGGCCGCCGCCCGGGAGGTGCACGACGACTTCCCGGACGGCCGCTGCTTCCTCCGGCTGCGCGGCAGCGCCGGTGCCCGGCGCCCGCTCACCGCGGCCGAGGCGGCCACCGAACTGCTGCGCCAACTCGGCGTTCCGGCGCCGGAGATCCCGCTGGACCCGGACGACCTCGCCGCGCACTGCCGGGAACTGCTCGCGGAGCAGCGCGCGCTGGTGGTCCTCGACGACGCCGACCACCCGGACCAGATCCGTCCGCTGCTTCCGGCCGCTCCGGCCTCCTTCGTCGTGGTGACCAGCCGGCACTGGCTGACCGAGCTGCCCGCCGCCCGTAGCGTTCCGCTCCAGCCGCTGCCGCCGGACGCCGCGGCCGCGCTGTTCACCCGTCTGGTCGGCGTCGACCGGGCCGCCGACCAGGCGGCGGTGGCCGAGGTGGTCGGCCGGTGCGGGGGGCTGCCGTTCGCGGTGGAGATCGTCGCGAGCCGCTTCCGGTCACGGCCGTCCTGGTCCCTGGAGGTGCTGGTCCGCAGACTGCGCCGGGAGCACGGGCGACTCGGCGAACTGCGGCACGGCCAGGTCGGCCTGACCGGGCTGCTGGAGGAGTCGTACCTAGGACTGCCGGCTGATGGCCGGTGGGCCCTTCGCCTGCTCAGTCTCTACCCGGGTGCGGACTTCGGCACGGACGCCGCGGCGGCGCTGCTCGGCTGCCCGGTCGAGGAGGCCGAGCAGCTCGTGGAGAGCCTGATCTCCGTTCATCTCCTGATGGAACACGCTGCCGAGCGGTACAGCTTCAACGATCTCGTGCACGAATTCGCCGAGGGTGCGGCGGCCCGCGCGGATGCCCCGGAGGATCGCCGTGCGGCAATCCGACGGCTGGTCGATTACCTGATGGAGAGCGCGGACCGGGCGGACCGGGTGTGCTTTCCCAGGCGATTCAGACTGCCCCGTGCCGACCATCAACCGCACGCGTACCAAGCTGACCGAATGTCAGGTCCTGAACCCCCGAGTGAGGATGATCTCCCCTCCTGGTTCAAGAGTGAGACGCGTTCTCTGATCGCACTCGAGGCCTACCTGCGCCGGTCCGGTGATCGCGAATCCGCGGCCTGGCTCGCCCATCTGCTGGCCGGCCACCTCGATGCCGAGTGCCTGTGGAGCGAGGCGCACGCGATGCACCGGGAGGCGGTCCGCTGGTGGCGCGCCGAGCGTGCCGACCGGCCGGAGTTGCATGCGCAACTCGCCCTCGGCGCGATCGAGTCGAGGGTCTCGCGCTACCCCGCGGCAGCCGACGCCGCCGAGCGCGCCCTCGCGTTGGCGCGGGCCTCCCAGGACCAGGAGGGCACCGCGGAGTCCATCGGGCGGCTCGCCGAACTCCATTGGCACCAGGGCGACTTCGCCGGTGCGCTGGCCCTCCAGCGACGGGTCCTGAAGATCCGTCGGATCCTCGGGGACGACCGCGAGACCGTGCGAAGCCTCGGCAACATCGGCACCCTGCAGACTCTGCTCGGCGACCGCCGAAGCGCGGTGCGCAGCCTGGCCGAGGCGCTCGCCCTACTCCGCGGCACGACCGACCGGCTCACCGCGCTCAAGCTCGCCAACAACATCGGCGGGCTCTATCTCGACCTCGGCGAGAAGGAGAAGGCGCGACAGTCATTCGAGTACGTCTCGACCGCCGGTGAAGGCGTTCTCCCGCCTTTCGACCTCGCCACCGCCCGGATGAATCTCACCGACACCCTGGAATTGCCGGACGAATTCGACCTCGCGATCCGGCACCTCGATTCCGCGGTGACCACCTTCCGGGACATCGGAAGTCAGCGGCACGAGGCGATCGCCAGGAACTCCCGCGGCCGCGCACTGGGCGCCAAGGGCCGTTTCGCGGAATCCGCCGAGGAGTATTCCGCCGCACTCGCCATCGCCGAATCGATCCAGGCGCCTGCCGAGCGGACGGCCGCGCTCCGGGGCCTCGGCGAGGCGGAAGTCCGGCTCGGCCGACAGGACCTGGCGGTCCGTCACCTCAGGTTGTCCGCCGACCTGGCCCGCGAGGCGGAGTCGGCCGAGGACGAGCTGGCGAGCCTGTCGGTGCTGGCCGAATTCCTTTTGCGGCTGGGGCGGCTCGACGAGGCGGACGCGGTGGTGGAACGCTGCCGGTACCTCCTCGGGCGGGCCGAAGCGGCCGGCCCGGTCAATCTCGGTGAATTACCAGTCGGCCATGATCACTTCCTGTCGGAAGGCCATCGGGCGTCCTAGTCGGGGACCCGTCCCGGCGGTCATACCACGGCCCCCGGGCGGACGGATCAGCTCCGCGAGGTTGGTATAGGGTGAACGGGCGGGAAAACCCTCCCGAAAACTCGTATGCCCCAGAGAGCGAAATCCGCGTGATACGAGCCGTCGCCGTGGCAGCCGTCTGCTGCGCCGCGCTGTTGACCGTCCCCGCCGCGCCGATCGCCGCGGCAACCGCCCCGGCCCCCGCCGAGCGGACCACGGAGGCCTGGACGCCCATGTGGTTGTCCGAGAGGGCGGCCGCCTGACGGATCGTCGACGTGCGAGGGACTCGCTGCCGTGGTGCCGGCCGCGAGTCCCTCCGCCTTTTCCGCTCCGTGCTGCCTACTGCTCCCCGGGCGTCACGGCGGTGTTGCCCGCGAGCGCGTGGGCGAGCCGGTCGAGGCCGGGGAGGGCGTGCATGACGGCACCGTAGTCGGCCGGGTCGAGGCTCTCCAGGGCGGCGGCGAGACGGCGCTCGTGGGCGCCCTGCCAGTCGCGGAGCTGCTGGTGGCCGGCCTCGGTGAGGGCGATCCGCGCGGTGCGGCGGTCGCCCGGGTCGGGCTGGCGGTCGACGAAGCCCGCGTCCAGCAGCTTGCCGATCAGACCGGAGACGGTGTTCGGGGCGAGCCGCTGACGGGCCGCCAGCTCGCCCACCCGCATCGGCGCGACCGCCAGCGTCTGCAGCAGCTCCACCTGCGCCATCGGCAGCGACTCCCACGGGTAGTCGGTCCGGATGCTGCTGCGCAGGGCCCTTCGCAGGCGGGTGATCACATCGGTGAGCCGCTGCGCCCGCGCCAGCGCCTCGGCGTCCGGCGCGGCCGACCCGCGGCCGGCCGACCCGTCACCGGCCGACCCGTCACCGGCCGGCCCGTCACCGGCCGGCCCGTCACCGATCGGCTCGGAGGGGCGCGACGCGGACTGGGGTTGCGAGGACATGGCCGACAGCGTAGCGGTCGGCGACGACGGGTCCACCGAGCGTCCACTCGCTGACCAGCGCGGTAGTCAGCCGCCGGTCGGGGCACTGGCGGCGTCACCGGAACGCTCGATGAACGATTCTGTCGCACCGGGAACTGCTCCTTGAGCGATTATGTCGGCAGCAGATATGTTGCCCGTATGGCTGACCCCGCCGCCGGCACCCGCCTGCTCGACACCCTGCTGCTGGTCGAACGCCCCCGCCCCCGGGCCGTGGCGCGCTGGCCGCACGCCCACTGGCTGGCGGTCGGGACGGTCTGCCTCGGCGCCTTCCTCGGACAGCTCACCGCGAGCGTCACGTCGCTGGTCTTCCCGGCCCTGGAACGGCACTTCGACACCGGCTTCGCCCAGGTCGAGTGGGTGTCGCTGGCCTACCTGCTGGTGCTGGTCGCACTGCTCGCCCCGGTCGGGCGGCTCTCCGACCTGGCCGGGCGCAAGACCATGTACCTCGGCGGCTTCGCGGTCTTCGCCGCCGCCTCGCTCGGCGCCGGAGTGGCCGGCAGCCTGCCGGTGCTTGTCGCCTGCCGGGCGGTCCAGGCGGTCGGCGGGGCGATGATGCAGGCCAACAGCGTCGCCCTGGTGGCCCGCGGAGTGCCCGAGCGGGCGATGCGCACCGCACTCGGCATCCAGGCCGCCGCCCAGGCCCTCGGCCTGGCCCTCGGCCCGACCCTCGGCGGGCTGCTGGTCGCGCACGCGTCCTGGCGCTGGGCGTTCTGGATCAACGTGCCGATCGGCGTGCTCGGCCTGCTGGCCGGCTGGTTCCTGCTGCCGCGCACCTACCCCGACGGCTGCGAACGCGCGCCCGTGGAGGGCAGGTTCGACCTGGCCGGACTCCTCCTGCTGGCCGGCTCCTCCACCGCCCTGCTGCTGGCGCTGTCCGCCGCCTCCGGACTGCCGCTGCCCGCCTGGGCGGTGGCCGTCCTGCTGGCCGCCGCCGCGGTCGGCGCCCGCGCGCTGACCCGGCAGGAGCAGCGCGCCGACCGTCCGATCATCCCGCCCGGCCTGGTGAACACCCCCGGCATCCGGGCCGGCCTGGTGGTCGCCCTGATCGGCTACCTGCTGCTGTTCTGCCCGCTGGTGCTCGGCCCGGTGATGCTGGCCGACCAGGGCGTGGCGTCCGCCACCGCGGGCGTGGTGATCACCGCGCTGCCCGCCGCGTTCGCCGTCGCCGCCACCGTCGGCGGCCGCCTGCTGCCGCGCGGTTGGAGCGACGCGGTGCGCTGCCGCTGCGGTGCGCTGGCGGCCGGCGCCGGACTGCTGCTGCTCGCCCTGCTGCCGGCCCCCGGCCCGTACCTGACCGTGCTGCCGCTGCTGGTGGCCGGCTACGGCCTCGGGCTGCTGCTGCCCGCCAACAACGCGCTGGTGATGCGGGCGATACCGGCGCAGAGCTCGGCCGTCGGCGGCGGGCTGGTCAACCTGGTCCGCAGCCTGGGCACCGCGCTCGGCACCGCCCTCCCGGTGCTCGCCGTCCACCTGGCCGGCCCGGCGGGCGGCGGCCGCGGCGTCCTGCTCCTGCTGGCCGCCGTCGGCGGCCTCGCGGCGGTGCTGACGACCCGTACCTGACGTCGGCTCGAACAGCAGAAGGGCGCCGCCCGGAGGAGAACCCCCCGGACGGCGCCCTTCGGACGCGTCGACGGACCGTCAGGACAGCGGCTGCGCGCCGCGTTCGGCGAGCATGCCGGTGATCAGGTCGATCTCGGCGCGCTGGCCGTTGACCATGGTCTGGGCGAGCCGCTTCTCGACGTCGTTCTTGGCCGCGTCCACGTAGCCCTGCGCCATCTCCACGCCGCCGCGGTGGTGATTGATCATCAGCTGCAGGTAGTACACCTCGGCGTCGCGGCCGCTGAGGGTGCGCAGCTTCTCCAGGTCGGCGTTGGTGGCCATGCCGGGCATCAGCGAGCCGTCGTGCGCGTCGTAGGTGTGGCCCATCCAGGCCATCGGCTTGGCCGGGGTCGACTGGGTCAGGCCCCACTGGTCGAGCCAGCCCATCAGCATGCCGCGCTGGTTCGCCTGGGTGTTGATGATGTCGAAGGCGAGGGTGCGCACCGCCGCGTCCTGGGTGCGGTCGCGGACGATGAACGACATGTCGATGGCCTGCTGGTGGTGGGTGGCCATGTCACGGGCGAACCCGGCCTCCGGCGAGTCGGTGGCCGGCGCGGCGGCCGCGGCGACCGTGCTCGACGCCGGCGAGCCGCCCGCGACCAGCGCGGGCACGCCCAGTCCGAGCGCGACCAGCGCCGCCAGTGCGGCGGGCCACCACAGCCTGCGCCGCGAACGCCCGGCGGGCGCGCGCCCGTCCGTCGCCTCCGACTGCTCGGCGGTCAGGTCCGCCTGGGCGCCGGTCACATCGTGCCCGAGCTGCAGGAGGCGCCCGGCTCCTGGGTCTGCGGGCCCTGCACGTACTTGGTGAAGAACTGCTCGACCCGCGGGTCGTCGGCCTTGTCCACCACCAGCTGGGTGCCCCACGCGCTCAGCGTGATGGTGCCCTGCTCGTCCGGGTACGGGCTCATCATGGTGTACGGGGTGACCTTGACCTTGTCGCCGAGCTTCTTGATGTCGTCGGCGGTGGCCTTGCCGTTGTAGGTGACCCAGACCGCGCCGTGCTCCAGCGAGTGCACCGCGTTCTCGTTCTTCACGGGCTGGTCGTAGACGTTGCCCATGCAGTTGAGCCAGATCGGGTTGTGGTCGCCGCCGACCGGCGGGGTCTGCGGGTAGGTCACCGGGGTGGTGACGTGGTTGCGGGTGAGGTTGTCGAAGGTCTTCACACCGTCGATCGGCACCTTCGCCGCGTCGGCCTTGGCCTGCTGCTCGGCCTTGGCGGCGGCGTCCTTCTTGTCCTGCTTGTGCTTGGCGTCCAGCGCCAGCCAGGACGCGCCGCCGGCCATCGCGAGGATCAGCACCGAGGAGATGCTGATGGTGAGGATCTTGTTGCGGCGCTCGCGGCGCTGCTCGACGGCGCGCAGCTCGGCGATCCGGGCGCGGCGCTCGGCCTGGTTGGCCGCCTTGCTGCCGGGCTTCGGTGCCTTCTGCTGGGACTGCGGGCCGGTCTGCTTGGAGGCGGAACCCATGGCTGTCTTCCTTGTCCCCGCCGTGCGCGGCACGGCGGTCTACGGGGTGGTGGGGGCAGCGGAGCCGCCGACCGCCCGGATGCGGGGAGTCGGTCGGCGGTGGGTTCCGCTCAGGACCGGTGAACCTGGAGTACGTGCAGGTCGGGCGCGTGGTCGGGCCCGGCCAGGGCGGCGGAGGCCGGCACGGCCGGCAGCGCGGGCGGCGCCAGCAGCGGCGGGGTCACCGCGCCGGGCTGCGGCGGGGCGTTCGGCAGCTGCGACTCGGGCCCGCAGAACGGGTGGCTGGAGCAGCCGTTGCCGGGCACCGGGTGCTGGCCGTCGGCGGTGCACCAGGTGAACGGCACGCCGTGCTCGTCCACCGCGTCCACCGCCACCGCGTGGTGGTGCACCGCGACGCCGCGGGTGCCGTCCGAAGCCGTGGCCGCCTGCGGGAGCGCCAGGGCGTCGGCCCGCGCGGCGGCCGTGACGGGCGTCTGCGGGCCGGACGGCGGGGCGCTCAGGGTGCGGGCGCTGGCCGCGCACGGCAGCAGCGCCAGCAGGGCCGCCAGCAGCAGGGACCACAGCACCGCCACCGGGCGAAGCACCGCGTACGCGGGTCCTCCCGGGGTGTGGGTCGTGGTTCCTCGCGCGGCCATGCGCACATATTAATCAGCCGGACGGGTGAAGCGATGCCCCCCTCGGCCTCTCATTTTCCCGCCGACCGGCCGATCCGCCCGGGGCCGACGGCCCTGTTCGGGACGGTTTCGACGGGCTTGCGAACGAGTTGCCGCGCGGGTGGCCGGAACCTCGCCCCGGGCGTCCGCGCGATGTTCCGATTCCCGGACACCGTCGTTGTCCTTGGGGAGAATGACGTGACCTTCGGTACCCCCAGGGATCAGGAGCGGCCAAGTTGAACGACCAGGGCGCGCCCAGGCACCCCCGTCCCGACGATGCCTGGTGGCACACCGTCTACGAGGGCCCCGCCGGCACCCTCCCCGACACTCCCGCCGCCGTCGCCGACACCTCGACCGTGGACGACTGGTTCACCACCGCCGCCGGACTGATCGCCCCGCAGCGCCGCCCCGCCGACCCGCCCGCGACCGCCCTTCCGCCGGAGGCGGAGGTGGTGGCGGATCCCGAGCCGGCGACCGCCGTCCCCCCGCCGCCGCGCAGCTGGGCCCAGGCCGCCTGGCCCGAACGCGGGCCAGCGCCCGAGGTCCGGCCGCCGGCACCCGACCTGGTCAAGCCCGACCTGGTCAGGCCGGCTCCGTCGGCCGGGCCCGTTCCAGCCGCCCGGCCCGCCGCGCCGACGCCGACCGTCCCCGACCTCCCGCTCGTCCCGCCGCCGCCACCGGCCGCGCTGTCCCACGATCAGGCCGCCCCGGAGCCCGTCCCGGAGCCGGTGCCCGTGCGGGAGCCCGAGCCCGAACCGGCCCGCGAGCCCGTCGCCGAGCTCGCACCGGCACCCGCCGCCGAGCCGCTGGCGGCCCCCTTGCCCGTTCAGGCCGCCGCACCGCCCGCCGCCGCGCCTGCACAGCCCGTGCCCGCGCAGCCCGTGCCCGCCCAGCCCGCGCAGCCCGAGCGGGCCGCGCCGTGGCGGGGGCGGCCGGAGGCGGCGGCGGTGCCGCACGTGGGTGAGCGGCCGCCGACGTACGAGGCGGAGCCGACCGCGCTGCCGGCGGCCGACCCGGAGAGCCTGGCGGCGCTGGTGCCGGACACCGCGCTGGAGGGCGCCCAGTTCGGGGCGACCACCTTGCGGGCGGTGTCGATCCGCGGGGACTCGGCGCGCTACCGGGGCGAGCCGCGCCGGGACGCGCTGCTGACGGTCCGTTTCGGCGAGGGCGAGGACGGGCTGGTGCTGGCGGTGCTGGCCGCCCCGGCCCGGCGCGCCAACGCGCAGTGGGGTTCCGCGGCGGCGGCCGACGCGGCACGGCAGTTGGCGTCGGCGATCGGCCGCAGCCGCGAGGCGCTGTCGGCGGACCTGCGGGCGGGCGCCCGCGACCGGTTGCGCTACGGCCTGCAGCGGATCGCCCTGCAGGCGGCGGTGCGGCTGCGCTCCGCGGCGGAGACCGCCGGGGAGGCCGAGGGCGACGCCACCGAGGGCGCGGCGCTGGAGCAGGCCGAGGCGCCGCTCGAGGAGCTGGCCTCGCTGCACTGCCTGCTGGTCTCGACGGACCCGGCGGCCACCCACCGGGCGGCGTTCGGCACCGGCCCGGGCGGCCTGTACCTGCTGCGCTCGGGCCACTGGATCGACGCCTACGCGGCCAGGCTGCTGCACCACCCGGACGGCCAGCCGCCGCTGCCGCCCGCCGCGCGCCCCGCGGCCCGGCCGTTCCGGTTCCGCTTGGTCCCGGCCACCGCCGGGGACATCCTGCTGCTGTGCACCCCGGGCCTGGCCGAGCCGATCGCCGAGGAGCCCGCGGTCGCGCACTTCCTGTCCAGCCACTGGGCGCACCCGCACCCGCCGGGCAGCGTCGACTTCCTGCGGCAGATCCAGGTCCGCGCCAAGGGCTACGCGGACGACCGCACCGCGGCGGCGATCTGGACCGAGTGACGGCCCGTCAGGCGCCGGCACCGATCGCCCCCGGTGCCGGGCCCGGGGCCGGTCAGGCGCCGAGCAGGGCCCGGGCCGCGGAGGCGACCTGGGCGGCGGCGGCCACCCGGTCGGCGCCGGGCAGGCCGACCGCGATCGGGACCGCGAAGCCGTCGAGCAGGGCGCGCAGCTGGGCGGCCCGGTCCGCGGGCGGGCTGTCGCCGACGGGCGTGAAGACGCCTGCGGCGAGGCCCTCGGTGATCAGCGCGGTCAGCTCGTCCTGCCAGGGCGCCTCGATCTCGAGCTGGCCCTGGCGCAGGTCGGCGGTCTCGGGGGACCGGCTCCACACCTCGATCCACAGGATCCAGCGCGGGTCGCCGGGGCCTTCCGGCAGGTAGAGGTCGACGTAGCGGGCGAGGCGGTCGGGCACGGACAGGTCGTGGCGGGCGAGTTCGCGGCGGCGGCGTTCGCCGAGCTGGTCCTCGCTCCAGCGGAGGGTCTCCAGCAGCAGCTGGTCCTTGCTGCCGAAGTAGTACAGCAGGTGGCCCGCGCTCATCTGGAGCTGCTGGCCGAGCCCGGCCATGGTGAGCCGGGCCAGCCCGTGTTCGGCGATGGCGGTGCGGGCCGCCGCGTACACCTCTTCCTTGGGGCGCGCCGGGCGGCGGGTCCGTGGCTGCGCCATCCGCTCTCCCTCGTGTTCCGATCGTTCGCGGCCCAAGTCTCCCCCACCGGGGCGGGCGGGGGCCGCTCCGGGGTCACCAGCCGCCGTGCTCGCGGCCCTCGTCGGCCTCCCGGAGGCCGGCGTCGCGGCCCGCCTGGTAGACCTTGCGGACGAAGGCGGCGGCCTGCTCCTGGTCGAGGTCGTCGGTGAGGCGCATCAGTTCGTCGGTGAACTCGATCAGCCAGTGTGTGGTCATGCCCCCATGACACCCCGTCGGCTGCCGGGTCGCACGACCGCCGGGCCCGGGTGTGCGCCGAATGCGGCGCGGCGCCGGGCCCCGTGGAGGGATCCGGCGCCGCGCGGGTGACGGCGGGTCAGCCGATCGTCGCGGCGTACGAGGTCTCCGCGCCGAAGCCCCAACTCGGGGTGGCGTCCCAGGGGTTGGGCAGCACGTCGTCGGTGGCGTAGGCGTAGCCGGCACCGCGGGCGAAGGCGGTGTCGAGGGCGGTGTGCATCGCGGTGGCGTTCGGGACGGCGTGGATCAGGTGCCAGAACGAGGTGCCGTCCGGGTCGAAGGCGGCCCCGGAGTAGTAGCCGGCGGTGAGGTTGAAGACGTTGCCGCCGAGCCAGCCGCCGCCGGTGTAGTTCGCGTAGGTGTTCTCGTAGGTGACGAAGGTGTCGGCGGTGCGCTTGCCGGGCTCCAGGAAGCAGTCGGCGACGGCGGTGCCGGGGTTGTCGACGACCAGTTCCGGCACGCTCGGGTCGATCGCGTAGACCATCGCCTGCACCTGCTGACGCAGGTTCAGGTAGTAGTCGCGGTTGGCGTTGCCGGGGCCGCAGTCGCGGCTGGTGGTGTCGAAGAAGATGCCGTCGACGTGCAGCTTGCCGTCCGCGGTGGCCAGGTAGTTGCGCACCGAGGCGAGGACGGCGTTCACGTCGCGGGTGGCGTTCTCGGTGTGGACGTAGCCGAGCACCTTGGTCTTCCCGCCGGTGGCGGTGGTCCGGCCGCGCAGCGCGTCGGCGCGGGCCTGCCAGGAGGTGTCGAACGGGACGTCGCCGTTGCCCGGGTTGAGGATGACGAGCGACGGCGCGGGCTGCGCGGCCTGCGCCGAGGTCAGCATCGGGTCGTTCGGGTAGACGTAGGCCGGGACGCCGATCTCCAGTCCGCGGACCGGCGTGGCGCCGGCCTCCGGCGCGGCGGCGGTGACGGCGAGTACGGATCCCAGCAGCAGGGCGGCGAAGCCCTTGGCGCGCGTGCGCATGCGATTCCCCCAAGAGTCGGCGGGCATCCCCCTGACACCCGCTCGGCTCCCCGATGCTACTAGCGGACCTGTTTGAAGGCGTATCCGGGCTTCTTCACGAAGTGGTCGAAGTACTGGCCCTTACTCTGCGCTTCCATAAGGCCTTGGTGCACGGCGGAAGGCACGTTGAAGTACTGATAGGCGGTGCCGTTTCGGAACTGAATCTCAAGCAGGTACGTCATCGGCTCATATCCCACCGCGGCAAGGTTTGACGATTGGACTGGCACAAGCTGCATTCGATCTCCGTCGGATGTCGATAGGTCTTGTGTTGGATCGATGTTCGGACGACCTAGCTTCGGCCGCTATCTCCGGCCAGCCGTGCCAAGATCGTCTCGGCGAGGCCGCGGAACTCCCGGAAACAAGTCTGAACGTACTTCTGTGTGCTGCCGAGCGCGCCGTCTGCTGGCTTCAAGTCGAACATCGGCTTTCGCGCGTCATGCGCGAGCGGCATGAGGCTTCGGTAGTTCCGCAGGGTTGCAATTTCGAACGTGCGATCTCCGGCAAGCGCAGTCTCCTGGCCAAGCACAGCCGTGGCGAATACCCACGGGATGCGCTCCAGCCAGCGAGCGTATGCCTTGACGGGTCGATCCAGCCGCATCTCGGGCTGCATGATCACATAGCCGAGCGGCTGCATGAGCGCACGGGGCGCTGAAATGTTGCCAGGGACTCGCGGAAGAATCAGCGCCCGCCAGTCTTGTCGCCAATTCCGAAGTGTCGGACCTAGGTTGCGCAGACCCTTCAGTGAGAAGAGGTCTGCCGCGAGTGGCATGAGAACGGTGTCAGCGGTCAGCAGCGCAGCCCGATTGATCGCGCCGAGGTTCGGGCCGATGTCAATGAGCACGATGTCTGCATTCACTGAGCTGGCGGCCGCCTGAATAATCCGATGAAATGCAGTCGTCGTCCGAATCGCCGCAAGGTCTCCCGCGTACGTCTTGAACCACTCGTTGGAGAGCTTGTCCTCGAACCGGCTGAGTTCGAGACTGCCCGGGAGAAGCCAGAGGCCGGGAGCAAGCGGAGCGGGCTCGACCTGCCGAATGTCGCCGGTGCCCTCGAGGATCGGGCGAACGGCGTCGGCGATCGTCTGGCCAGGGCTCACCCGACCGGTGGCGGGCAGACCCCGAGCGGCCACGCCCTGTTGGATGAGCTCCGACGAGTCTTCCCATAGCTCCTCGAGCTCGGTTTCGTCGAGGCACATAGCAGTCAGGTTCGACTGCGGGTCGAGGTCCACAGCCAGAACTCGGAGGCCGATCCGTTGGAACATGTGCGCCAGGTGGTACGCCAGCGTGGTTTTGCCCACGCCGCCCTTATTGTTGAAGAGGGCGATAGAAGTCATGGCGCCTTCCTCAGCGTTACCGCCCACGAGGACTCGTCGACTTGGAACTCTGGGGGAGGATTTCCGTTTCGCTCCAGCGCAGCCCGAATCCGACCGATTCCGCGGCCGAATCGGTTGACGTAGCCGAGCGACTTCATTGCTGCGGCAAGGGAAGGGTTGCGGTAGTCGTTTACCCGGTCGAAGTTATCACTTCGAACCTGGCCGTAAGGCCCTCCTGGATTGGTGACCTCGACTCGATCATCGAACCAGGCGATTCGTGTCGGGGCGTAGGAGGTCTCATAGTTTCGATGCATGACGGCATTCATGCAGACCTCCCGCAGGGCTTCGAGCGGATATTCGGGGCGCTGTTCCTCGCGGAAGCCGTCCTCTACAAGCCGCGTGCGGAGGTGTCCGCGGAGCACCGCTTCCAGACGCGCCGCAGTGTCGACCACGTTCTGCCGGAGTTCCTGGTCGTCGGCGATGGGCGAATCGAGGCCCATTCCCTGGTACCGAATGAACTGCACATACGCACCCGGGACGAAGCTTCCCGGGTCGAAGCCAACGACCAGCAACCCGAGTACCGTCGGCACCGGATGGTCGACAGATCGGGCGAGGTGGAGTGAAGCCAATTGCTGGGGCAACGGGCGCCCGTTCTCCTCGATCACGTCCGGGTCGACCACGGACGGAAGGTATGAACTCCGGAAGAGCTCCAGATCAAGGTCACCCAGACTGGCTCCGGGAACGATCGAGGTGTCGAAGGGGCCGTCCGCAAAGCGTCGGCGCTCGGCGAGCACGCGTTCGTCGTCCCGGGTGGCGCGACGCGTGGTCGGACCCGGGCGAACCCAGACGACACCCTCGAATCGCACTGGCGGCGCGGCCGACGCTTCAACCCTGATGCGGACCACAGGCTTCCCCTGGTAGATGCCTTCCGCGACGGTGAACGACGGACGGTCGAGGATCCGGCCGTCGTCGCGGAGGTCGGTCAGTGCGAGCAGCGCTTGGTCACTGGTGTCCACACCGTCCACCGGCTTCCCCCTGTCATCCACACCGACAAGGATGTCGCCGCCGCCATGTCCCGCTAGGTCGTTGGCCATGGCGCACACCGCGTTCCCGATCGCGTCACCACGTCTGCCCGCCCGCTTCGCGGTGCTCTTGAACTCGAGCCAGGGTGTCTCGCGGGTGCCCAGGATGTCGGCAAGGTCTTGGGAGGTCACGGAGACCATTCTTCATCATGACCGCTCGCCGTCGCCGAATCACGCCAGCGGCCATGAGCAGCGTATGGCAGAGTCGGCCAGGGCCTCTCCGGCGAAGCCGCGCGAGATGCGGCGGCGTGAACGTGATGCTACACAGTTAGTGACCGCCAGTTTCGTCTCACCCAGCATGACTTCCGGCGCTTGACTGACCATCAGGGAAGCCAGGCCGGTGCCGCGAGGTTTCCTCCGGGCGGCGGCCGTACTCGGAGATCCAGCGGTCGCCGGGCAGGACCAGGTCGGCGGTCTCCACGGGGCGGCCGGTGGCACGGTCGTAGTGGGTGCGCTCGACGGCGAGGACGGGCGCGCCGGGGAGCAGGCCGAGGGTCTGGGCCTCGGCGCGGGTGAGGGTGCGGGCGGTGAGGCGCTCGACCGGGTCGCCGACCTCGATGCCGATCACGGCCATCCGGGCGGCGACGCCGATGCCGCCGTGCGGGCCGGCCTCGGGCAGCACGATCAGCGCCTGGCCGGTGACGGCCATCGGCTCCCAGGACTCGGCGAGGTACGAGGGTTCGCCGTCGGCCAGGTAGACGTAGGAGGTGTGCATCACCGGGTCGCCGGGCGCGACGGCCAGGCGTTCGGCGACGGCGGGGCTCGCCGCCTCGGTGGTCGACTGGCTGCGCCAGGAGGCGGTGACGCCCTGGTCGGCGAGGGCGGCGGTGTCCGGTCCTGACGCACCGTCGGCCGGGCTGCGGCGGACCAGCTTGCGGCGCGGCTCCTGGGAGCGGACGAAGTAGCCCCGGCCCTGCTTGGCGAGGACCACGCCCTCCTGCTCGAGCAGCCGGTACGCGGACTGGCCGACCCCGTGCGAGTAGCCGTACAGGCTCTGCAGCTCGGCCAGCGACGGGAGTTGACTGCCCGGCGGGTACTCGCCCGCGGCGATCCGGTCGCGGATCTGCTCGGCCACCTGCAGATAGGCGGAGGGCCCGCTGGTGGTCATGGGCTGTCCTCCTGGAGGGGCGGGTCCGGCCGATTGGTGACACAGTATCCCGCGTGGCACTACTCTACGTGTAGACCTGAGCTCTACGCGTACTGGGGGACTGGTGCAGATCAGCACGCGCGCGTCCGACCTGCGGACCGCGATCGAGCAGGCGTCCGGTGTGCAGGCCGAGGTGCGCCACGGCATCGGGACCACCCGGATCACCATCCACAGCCCCCCGGTCGACGACCCGCTCTGGAGCGAGCTGCTCCGGGCGCTGCGCACCGCCGACCGCTGGGGCTCGGTCACCGCCGACGGCGAGACCGTCGTCTGGGCCCAGGTCGAGGACGACGAGGAACACCCCCGGCCGGACCCCCGTCACCCCGCGAAGAGAGGCACCCCGCCATGACCGCCGAAGCCGAGTACCGCTACCGCCCCTGCAGTACCTGCCGCCGGTGCACGGCCGGCACCGACCTCACCCCCACGGCGGACGGCGACTGCTGGGACGCCTTCCTGACCCGCACCCTCACCGCCATGGAAGCCCGCCGCCGCGCCGAACGCGCAGCCGCGGCCCCGGCGACGCCCTCGCTGACACGTCGTCAGTAGGCGTGGGACGATCGCGCACATGAGCGAGTGGACCGTGCACGGCAGCCGCCCCGTCTACCGCAGCCCCTGGTGAATCCCCTGGTCAGGTTCGCGCCGGTCGCCGCCACCGTCGTGCTCGACGACTGCGACGAGGTGCTGATGGTGCGGCGGCACCGCTTCGCCACCGACACCTGGAACGGGGAGATCCCGTCCGGCATGGTCGAAGACGGCGAGAGCCTGGAGACCGCTGCCGCCCGCGCGGTCGAGGAGGAGACCGGCTGGCGGGTCGCCGCGGTGGCGCCGCTCGCCTGCGTCCCGCGCACCGCGCGGTTGACTCGCACTCCGCACCGCGGGCCGAGAACCCCTGCGAGGTTCCCGGCCCGGTGGCATCGGTGGTGACGGAGCGTCAGGCCCGGGGCTGCTGCTGGGTGATGCAGTGGATGCCGCCGCCGTTGGCGAAGATCTCGCGGGCGTCGACCAGTTCGACGGTGCGGCCGGGGTAGGCCTTCTCGAGGATGGTCTTGGCCTCTTCGTCGCGGGGGTCGTCGAAGGCGCAGAGGACGACGGCGCCGTTGGCGACGTAGTGGTTGATGTAGGAGTAGTCGACCGGCTCGCCGTCCTCGTCGAACAGGACGGTGGGGGCGGGGAGTTCGATGACCTCCAGGGGGCGGCCCTGGGCGTCGGTGGCGGCGCGGAGGATGGCGACCAGGTCCTGGCAGACGGCGTGGTCGGGGTGGGACGGGTCGGGCTGGACGTGGGCGACGACGACGCCGGGGCGGACGAAGGAGGCGACGATGTCGATGTGCCCGCGGGTGCCGAACTCGTCGTAGTCACGGGTGAGTCCGCGCGGCAGCCAGACGGCCTTGGTGGTGCCGAGGTGGGCGTGCAGCTCGGCCTCGACCTGCTCGCGGGTCCAGTCGGCGTTGCGGCCCTCGCCGAGCTGCACGGTGTCGGTGACCAGGACGGTGCCCTCGCCGTCGACGTGGATGCCGCCGCCCTCGTTGATCAGCCGGGAGGCGAAGCGGCGCACACCGGTCAGCTCGCTGATGTGCTCGGCGATGTGCTGGTCGTGCTCCCAGCGGGCCCAGGACTGGGCGCCCCAGCCGTTGAACACCCAGTCGGCGGCCGCGAGTTCGCCCTTGCCGTCGATCAGGAAGGACGGGCCGATGTCCCGCATCCAGGCGTCGTCGAGCGGCCGCTCGACGATCTCCACCTCGGGGGAGAGGTAGGGGCGGGCGGCGTCGGTCTCGCCGGTGTTGACCACCAGGGTGACCGGCTCGTAGCGGACGATGGTGTTGGCGACCTCGGCCCAGGCGCGGCGGGCCGCGTCGAGCTGCTCGGCGCTGTCGAAGGTCGGGTTGGCGGTGGGGAAGGCCATCCAGGTGCGCTCGTGCGGGTGCCACTCGGCGGGCATCCGGAAGCCGAGAACGGCGGGGGTGGGGGAGGTCATGAGGCCAAGTCCTAAGCGGGGGAGGGGAGCAGGGGTCAGAGGAAGTAGAGGCGGCTGAGCGAGACCGACTCGGCGGGCTCGGAGCGCAGCGGCTCCCCGTCGAGCGAGACCAGTCCGGTCTCGGAGACCTCGACGTGGCCGATCCGGGCGTTGCGCAGCATCGACCGCGGCCCGATGCCGCGCGTCCCGCGCACCCCCACCCGCCGCCTGCGGGTGGGCAGTTGGTCGCCTGCCACGTCCAGATAGGCGGAGTCGGCGGCGGCCTGGGCGACGAAGGCCACCGACAGGTCGGCGGCGGTCGCCCCGTGCGCGCCGAACTGCGGCCCCAGCACCAGCGGTTCGCAGCGGTCGGTGGAGGCGTTCGGGTCGCCCACCACGCCGTACGCGGGGAAGCCGGCCTTCAGCACCAGCTGCGGCTTGGCGCCGAAGTGGTCGGGGCGCCAGAGCACGATGTCGGCGAGCTTGCCGATCTCGATCGAGCCGACCTCGTGCGAAAGCCCGTGCGCGATGGCCGGGTTGATGGTCAGTTTGGCGATGTAGCGCAGCACCCGCTGGTTGTCGTCGCCGCCCTCCGCGGTGCCGTACGAACCGGTGCCGTCGAGCGGGCCGAGTTCGGCCTTCATCTTGCCGGCCATGGCGAAGGTGCGGCGCACGGTCTCGCCGGCCCGGCCCATGCCCTGGGCGTCGGAGGAGGTGATGCCGATGACGCCGAGGTCGTGCAGCACGTCCTCCGCGCCCATCGTCCCCGCCCGGATCCGGTCACGGGCCATCGCCGCGTCACCCGGCAGGTCGACCTTGAGGTCGTGCGCGGAGACGATCATGCCGAAGTGCTCGCCCAGCGCGTCCCGGCCGAAGGGCAGGGTGGGATTGGTGGAGGAGCCGATGACGTTCTCCACGCCGGCCATCTTGAGGACGTTGGGCACGTGGCCGCCGCCGCAGCCCTCGATGTGGAAGGCGTGGATGGTGCGGCCCTCCAGCACCGCCAGGGTGTCCTCGACCGACAGGCACTCGTTCAGGCCGTCGGTGTGCAGGGCGACCTGGACGTCGTACTCCTCGGCGACCCGCAGCGCGGTGTCCAGCGCCCGGGTGTGCGCGCCCATGTCCTCGTGCACCTTGAAGCCGGACGCCCCGCCCTCCGCCAGCGCCTCCACCAGCGGCGCCGGGTCCGAGGACGAACCCCGGCCCAGGAAGCCGATGTTGACCGGCCACGCGTCGAACGCGTTGAACGCGTGCCGCAGCGCCCACGGCGAGTTCACGCCCACGCCCCACACCGGGCCGAACTCCTGGCCGATGATCGTGGTCACGCCGGAGGCCAGCGAAGCCTCCATGATCCGGGGCGAGAGCAGGTGGACGTGGGTGTCGATGGCTCCGGCGGTGGCGATCAGGCCCTCGCCGGAGACGATCGTGGTGCCGGTGCCGACGACCACCTCCACCCCGTCCAGGGTGTCGGGGTTGCCGGCCCGGCCGATCGAGGCGATCCGGCCGGCGATCAGGCCGATCGAGGTCTTCCGGATGCCCTGCACCGCGTCGATCACCAGCACGTTGGAGATCACCACGTCACAGGTGTCGCGGACCGCCGCGGGCTTCAGGTGCAGCCCGTCGCGCGCGGTCTTGCCGAAGCCGGCCAGGAACTCGTCGCCCGGAGCCTGCGAGTCCGACTCCACCCGGACGATCAGCCCGGAGTCGCCGAGCCGGACCCGGTCGCCCGCCCGCGGACCGTGGACGGAGATGTAGTCGTGTGGGGTGATGGCACTCATGCGGCGTCCTCGCTTCGCTCGGTGGGGGTGGACCGGGGGTTCACGACTCCACCTCGGCGTCGTCGAACTCGGTGAGGTAGCCCGTGGCGCGGGCCTTGGCGAGCGCCGCCTCCTTCGCACCGGGCGCGTCCAGCGGGCCGTCCACCAGCCCCGCGAAGCCGATCGCCACCCGCGCGCCGCCGATCGGCACCAGGCCGACCTCGACGGTCTGCCCCGGGTCGAAGCGCACCGAGGAGCCGGCCGGCACCGCCAGGTGGGTGCCGTACGCGGCGGCCCGGTCGAAGGCCAGGCGCGGGTTGGCCTCGAAGAAGTGGAAGTGCGAGGTCACCGAGATCGGCACCGCGGCGGTGTTGTGCACCGGCAGCAGCAGCGCCTCCTCGACCGGGTCGTAGCCCTCGCCGGCGCCGGCCAGCGCCGCCCCGGGCGCCCCGTCGCCGAGCGAACCGGCGCCCCGGAACGGGTCGTTGACCACGGCGAGCCGGGTGCCGTCCTCGAACACCGCCTCGACCTGGACGACCGTCACCACGTCCGGCACGCCGGGCAGGACGTCGTCGGCGCCGAGCACGCTGCGGCCGGCCTCGATCGCCTCGGCCAGCCGACGGCCGTCGCGGGCCGCCTCGCAGACGGTGTCGGCGATCAGCGCGGTCGCCTCGGGGACGTTGAGCTTCACGCCGCGGGCGCGTCGGGCCCGGGCCAGTTCGGCCGCGGTGAAGATCAGCAGCCGGTCCCGTTCGGTGGGAGTCAGTCGCACGGTGCCTCGCTTGAGGGGGAGCGGAGGGTGGTCGGTACAGAGTTTAGAACGGCGTTCAAACTCGGTGGTCCCCATTCAACCCGCGCCCGACCGCCATGTCCAGCGTCCCCCGCCAGGACGCCCGCGGCGCGGCGGGCTGCCGGGACTCCGGGGGCACAACGGCGCCCGGGACGGCCGCCGGAGACCGGCGCGGTCGGGTTCGGCGAGGCGCGCCGAGCCGGGGGCGTGCGGCCGCCGCACTCCCGGGCGCGGGGGTCCGGAGCGCGGGGATCGCGCGCCCCCGAGCACCGTTCACCCCACCCGGCGCACCACTGCACTGTTGCAAACGCCGCGGAATGGGCATGAGGATGACAAGAAGCGGCCGTCGGACCGGTGGGGGACCGGGACGGCCGTCCGAACAAGGGCGGGGGCGTACGAGGGTGATGGACGGTCAGGCAAGGTTCCCGCGGCAACGCTCGGCCTCGCACCAGGAGCAGATCGACCACCCGGGGGTCGCGTCCGGCCCCGCGCCGGTGCACGAGCCGGGCTGCACGCTGCACCGAAGACTGCACGCCGCACTCGACCCGGCCGACCTTCCGGCGGTCGGCGCGATCCGGCGCCGCCTGCGCGCCGCACTCGACCACTGGGGCGTGCCGGAGCTCGCCGACACCGCCGAACTGCTCACCTCCGAACTGGTCACCAACGCCCTCGTGCACACCGGCCACAGTGCGGTCTTCGACGCCGTGCTCACCGGCGAGCAGCGCCTGCGGGTCGAGGTGCACGACCACACCACCCGGCTGCCCGGCCGCCGCAACCCCGGCGAGACCGCCACCTCCGGCCGCGGCCTGCTGCTGGTCGAGGCGCTCGCCGACGACTGGGGCGTGCAGCTGCGCGGCGACGGCAAGGTCACCTGGTTCGAGCTGTCCATCGCCTGACCGGGGGCGCAGGGTCGTCCCACCGCCACCCATCGGCCGGGTGAATATGCCCCTGGCGGGATGAATGTGCCGGGTGCGATCGTGTGCGATCGACACCGTCCGGCCCACCGGCATTGCCGCATTGCCGAACATACGAGAGGCTAGTGAGAATGTGTGCCAGTAGGCACACGCAACCATCGCGGTCCGGCCGGCCCAGTAAGGGATACGGGACACCCAGGGGCCGCCAGGCAGGCACCGGCAGGAGAAGCATGGCCACAGAGCCCGAGGCGCCTGGGCCCGCCCGCCGCACCCCGCCCGCCCAGGCCAGCAGGAACACCGCCGCCGCGAACCCGCTGCGCACCGCCCCGGGACTCGCCGCCGGACACCTGATCCCCCCGGCCGGCCGCGGCCTGTCCACCCGGTCCGGGGACTCGACCCCCGAGTGGCTCGAACCGGCGATGGCCGCCAACGGCATCGGCTCCTTCGACTGGGACATCCGCCGCGACCTCCTGGAGGGCGACCAGCGGGCCTGCGCCATCCTCGGCCTGACCGGCCAGCCCTTCGACCGCACCTCCGGCGCCTTCCTCGCCATGCTGCACCCCGAGGACGCGCCCGTGGTCCGCCGCCGGGTCGAACGCGCCGTCGCCGAACTCGGCCAGTGCGGCGCCTACTACCGCACCGTGTTCCCCAACGGCGAGCTGCACGCCGTGCGCTTCCGCGGCCGGGTCCTGGCCGACGCCTTCGGCCGCCCCTCCCGGATGGTCGGCTTCGTCTGGGACGCCACCGTCGAACTCCACAAGCGCGAGCGCGCCGACGAACTCGCCGTGCTGCGCGAGGAGCGCTCCCGCTTCATCAAGGAAGCCGCCCGCGCCCTCTCCGAAGCCGTGACCGTCCGCGACGTGGCCCGGGTCTTCACCGAGCTCCCGCTGCCCGGCCTCGGCCCCGACGGCCTGGCCCTCGCCTCGCTGGAGGCCGGCCGGATCTCCCTGCTCGGCTCCACCGGCTACGGCAGCCCGCTCAGCGACCAGTTCGACCGCAGCCCGCTGGCCGCGACCCACCCCGCCGCCGAGGCGATCCGCTCACGCGCCCCGATCTTCATCTCCTCCCGCGAGGAGTACCGCGCCCGCTACCCCGAGGCCTGGGACTGGGCCGCCGACAGCGGCCGCTCCTCCTGGGCCTTCCTCCCGCTGATCGCCAGCGGACGTCCGATCGGCGTGTGCGTGGTCTCCTTCGACGGCGACCGCGAACTCGACGCCGACGAGCGCACCCTGCTCTCCACCCTCGGCGGCCTGGTCGCCCAGTCCCTCGCCCGGGCCCGCCTGCACGACGCCGAACACGAACTCGCGGCCGGCCTGCAGCGCGTCATGCTCCCGCGCACCGTCCCCGCCGTCCCCGGCGTCACCACCGCCGTCCGCTACCTCGCCGCCGGCTCCGGCCTGCAGATCGGCGGCGACTGGTACGACGTCGTCCCGCTGCCCGGCGGCCACGTCGGCCTGGTCATCGGCGACGTGCAGGGCCACGACGTGCACGCCGCCGGCATCATGGGCCAGCTCCGCATCGCGCTGCGCGCCTACGCAGCCGAAGGCCACCCGCCGGCGGCCGTGATGGCCCGCGCCTCCCGCTTCCTCGCCGACCTCGACACCGACCACTTCGCGACCTGCACCTACGCCGAGGTGAACGTCGACTACGGCGTGGTCTACGCCGTCCGGGCCGGCCACCTCGACCCCGTCGTGCGCCGCGCCGACGGCGCCGCGCACACCGTCCCGGTGGCCGGCGGCCTCCCGCTCGGCGTCTCCCCCGACGAGGAGTACCGGGTCACCCGGTTCAGCCTCGACCCCGGCGAGACCGTCGTGCTCTGCACCGACGGCCTGGTCGAAGCCCGCGACATGGACCTCGACACCGGCTTCGAACGCCTCTGCCGCACCGTCTCCGGGCACCTCCCCGCGATCGGCGAGTCCCCCCGCGAGCCGCTGGAGGAACTCGCCGACCGGATCGCCTCACAGGCCGCCGACAGCAGCGAACGCGAGGACGACATCGCCCTGCTGCTGCTCCGCTGGGACGGGCCCGCCGGCGGCCGCGCCGCGCAGCAGCTGCGCCGCCGGATCGGCCAGGCCGACCTGGCCCGGATCTCCGAACTGCGCGGCGAACTGCGCGACGCGCTCCGCCGCTGGGGCGTGCCCGAACTGATCGACACCGCCGAGCTGTTGTCCTCCGAGCTGGTCACCAACGCGATCCGGCACACCGACCGCGACGCCATGTTCACCGCCCGGCTCTACCAGGACGGCGGCCGCACCCGCCTGCGCGTCGAGGTCGAGGACGAGTCCGACCTCTGGCCCACCCGCCGCACCCCCGGCGAGCAGGCCTCGTCCGGCCGCGGCCTGATGCTCGTCGAAGCCCTCGCCGACACCTGGGGCGTCGAGCCCCGCGGCACCGGCAAACGGATGTGGTTCGAGCTCACCGGCTAGGCACCTGAAAGCACCTCACCCGAACTGCTGCTCCAGGTCCTTGAGCTTCTGCTCCAGGGAGTCCAGCCGCGGCAGGGTCACGGTGTCCTCGTCCGGGGTGAGGTCGATGCTGCGGCGGGGCGGGGTGGCGGGGAGTCCGGCCGGGGCTATGGCGGGCTCCGTCGGGGGTGCGGGAGCGGACGCGGACGCGGCTTCCAGCTGCCGCGCGCTGCGGTGGCGCCAGCCGCCGGGCTGGCGGCCGATGGCCCGGATCTCGGCGCGCTCCCGGCGGGAGGCCAACCGGCGGCGCTCGCGGTTCTCGGCGGCGGTCCGCTTGTCGTCGCGGACCTCCTCCACGGCCTCGTCGAGCGTGCGGACGCCCTCCAGGAGCATCAGCGACCACGCGGCGTAGGTCTCCCGCGGGGCCCGCAGCCAGCGGACCACGCGGATCTGCGGGAGCGGCCGGGGGACGAGCCCCTGCTCGCGCAGCGCCGCGCGGCGGGTCTGCTTGAGGGCGCGGTCGAAGAGCACCGCGGCCGAGAGCGACATGCCGGCGAAGAACTGCGGGGCGCCGTCGTGGGTACCGCCGCGCGGGGCGTGCACCCAGTTGAACCAGGCCGAGGCCGCGGCGAAGAGCCACACCAGCATCCGCGAGCCGAGCGCGGCGTCGCCGTGGCTGGCCTCCCGGACGGCGAGGACGGAGCAGAACATCGCGGCGCCGTCCAGGCCGAACGGCACGAGGTACTCCCAGCCGCCGGAGAGGCCGAGGTTCTGCTCGCCGAAGCCGACCAGCCCGTGGAAGGAGAGGGCGGCGGCGACCCCGGCGCAGCAGAACAGCAGGAGGTAGGAGGCACCGCCGTAGAGGGATTCGGTGCGGCGGCGGCGTTCTTCCGCGCGTTCCCAGGAATCCGATCCGTGGGCGGCGACGGCTCCGGCGCGGCTGCGGGCGAATGCCAGCAGTACGGCGGCGACGACCAGGGCGGCCACTCCGGTGACGGCCCAGCCCAGCGGTATGTCCGACAGTCTCATGACCTGATCAAGCCTCGCTTTCCGCGTCGTGACGGCGGGGACCATCATGGCGGAGAAATGCGGAGGCGATGACCGGATCCGGGGGTGATCCACCGTTAGGGGGGAATTCCGAACGGGAAATCGAAATATCGTCAGATCTATTTACTGCGCGGGCAGCTGAAACAGGCTTCGGCCGGGCGGACCGTGTAGAACAGGCAGCAGCTGACCCGGGTCCGGGTGCGCGCGCCGTCCTCCTCGCGGAAGCCGGGGGTGCCGACGAACGGGGCCGCGGCGCCGGTGCCGGGCAGCAGGGCGTCGAGTGCGGCGACCGCGCGGGGCTCCTCGCCGAGCAGGGTGGAGAGGTACCAGAGGCCGTCCACCACGTCGTCGGTGGCCATCGCCCACAGCGTGCGCGGGCCGCGCCGCATCCGGGGGCGGAAGGCGTCCAGCACCGGCGTGAGGTGCTCGGCGAGCGCGGTGCGCAGCGCGTCGTCCAGCGCGGCCCGGTCGGGGACCGGCCGCGCGTCGGGGCGGCCGGCCGCGGGGTCGTCCGGGAGGCAGGAGAACGCGGCGGGGCGGACGGTGAGTTCGCCGGTGGTGCGGTTGATGGCGACCCGGTCGGCGGGGAGCCGGGGGACCCGGCGCTCCAGGAACCACGGGAGGGTGAAGGCGAGCGCGACCGGCCAGACGTAGCGGTGCAGGCTGAAGCCGGCGGTGACGTCCGGGCGGGGGGCCGCGCCGTACAGGTCGACGCCGAGGCGCTCGTCGTGGGCGATCATCGCGTCGAGCGCGGCCGGGTCGGCGGCGAGGGCGGCGGCGGTGGTCCAGCCGGGGCCGGTGCGCGGGGCGGCGCGCCGGATCCGCAGGTCCGGGAAGACGGCGCCGAGCCGGGTGTAACTGCCCCGGCAGGGTGGCGGGTCGACGGACGGAGGGGGGCACTGCTCGACCTGGCGCACGGTCACGCGGAGGCTCCCTGGGGGTACCCCGGGCTGGCGGAACCCGGGCACGGCGCGGTGAACCCGTCCGGGACGGCACGCCACCCGGAAAGGTAAGGCTCACCTTAGCTGATGCCGCGCGGCAGGTCGCTCCCGGTACGCCCGTCCGGAGGAGCCGCCTGCGCCGGGATCTGGCCCAGCCGTCGCGCCAGCCACACCGGCACCCCGCCCAGCGCCTGGACCAGGCGGGCCGCCTCCGCGCGCAGGCGTTCCGCCTCGACCGGTTCGGACACCTCGGCCAGGGAGGCCAGGGCCGGGGCCACGCCGACCGTGAAGCCGAGCTGCTCGCGCAGGCGCAGCGAGGCGCCGAAGCCCTCGCGGGCCCGCTCCAGGTCGCCCGCGGACTGGGCCAGACCGGCGAGGTGACGCCACGTCGAGGAGCGCAGCAGGTCGTCGCCGCGCTCCCGGGCCCCCTCGTGCGCCCGCGCGTACGCGCTGTGCGCGGCGACCGGGTCGTGCATCAGGTTCTCCGCGACCAGGCCGCGCCGGAAGTCCAGCAGCGGGCGGCCCGGCGCCTTCGGCGGCAGCAGCGCGGAGGTCCGGCCGAGTGCCGCCTGCGCCTCGTCCACCCGGTCGCGGCGCCCCAGGACGCTCGCCACGTACGCCAGGAACCCGCGGGCGCAGGACGCCGCCGCCCGGTGCTCGGTGCCCGCCACGCCGGCCTCGGCCTGGCGCAGCGCGTCCTCCGCGCGTTCCCAGTGGTCGGCGGTGAACAGGCACTGCTCGATGAGGAGTTCGGCCCGTAGCAGGGCTGTCGCCGGATCCCGTCCGGCCTGCGGGCGGAGCAGATCCGCGGCCTCCTGCCAGCAGCCGCGCGAGCGCAGCCGCCAGACGACGTCGGCCATGCCCCCCGGAGCCGTCCCGTGCACCGACAACGCCACCTCCTTGTGCGCGCCATGCCGTGACCGCGCACCCTCCCCAAGGGCCCGCGCCGTGGCGGCAATTCAACACGCGGTCGCGCTTGTGCACCAGATCACGAGCGTCAGGAAATCCGGAACGGCGTGATCCGAACGGCGGGCGCCGGCGTACGCCTCAGGACGTCCAGCCGGTTTCCATCAACGCCTCGGCCGCGCCGTTCGCCGGCTGCGGGATGCCGGCGGCGTCCAGCGTGAACAGCGCCACCAGCAGCTGCTCGCCGCGGACCAGGGCCTGGCGGGAGTACCCGGCCACGGTGAACATCGCCGCCGCGACCTGCTCGCTGTGCAGGGTCTCCAGCCACAGGCACTCCACCGAGCGGACGTCCGCCGCCTCGGTCCAGGTGTCCACCCAGGCCACCAGGCGCGATCCCAACAGTGCCGTGGAGTCCCGTTCCTGACCCGGCGTCAGCTCCAGGTCGTCGAATCCCAGCCACTGCAGATACCGCGCCGCCGTCAGCACCGCGTCCTGTGGGGTGCGCACCGGCTGCGGACGGAACGGCGGACGCAGCAGCCGCGCCGAACCCGAACCCGCCGCCAGCGGATCCGGCTGCCCGGTCGGCGGCACCGCCGTGGTGTACGGCCGCGCCGCGGCGGGCCGGGTGGTGCGCGGGCCGGCGCTCTGCAGCCGCGGCGAGCGGTCCACCGGCAGCCGCACCGTCGCGCCGCAGTTGCAGGTGAACTCCGGCTGCGGCCACTGGTCGCTGTGCCCGCAGTGCGGACAGCGCATGCTCAGCCAGGAGTCCTCCCAGGACCGGAACCGCACCTGGACCGGCACCCCGCCGCGCAGCAGCGGCACCCGCAGCTGCGCCCCGCACGGGCACGGCAGGCTCGGCGGCTCGTACCGGTGCTCCCGGCGGCAGGCCGGGCAGCGGATCTCACTGGCCCCCGACGGCGAACCGGCCGCGAACCGGGCCGGCTCCCCGGCGTCCTCGGGCAGCGGCATGGCGGTCACCCTCCGTTCCGGTCGCGATGAGCAGGAGCGGCCTCCATCCTCGCTGATCGGCGGGCCTGCCCGGTGCGGAATGAGGGAATCCTCCATCGGAGTTGAGAGATCCGAAAGGTGCGCGGCCCGGCGCGCGCCGGGGGCGCACTCGGCTGACGGCCCGTCAGTCCCGGGCGAGCCGGCTCGGCTCACTCGACGCCCCAGCGGGCCAGGTCGGCCGGCGTGTCCAGGTCGTCCGGGACGGCGATGCCGGTGCAGTCGACCAGGGTCACCGGGCGGGTGGCCAGCAGCGTGCGGGCGCCCGCGTCGCCGGTGGCGGTGGCCAGCAGCTCGGGGAAGTGCGCGGCGCCGATCAGCACCGGATGCGCCCGGCGGCCGCCGTACGCGCAGGACAGCAGGTCGGTACGGTCGTTGTGGGCGGCCAGCAGCCGCCGGACCGCCTCGGCGGTCACGCCCGGGGTGTCGACCAGCAGCACCAGCACGGCGCTCGCCTCCGGCGGCAGCGCCGCCAGGCCCGCCCGCAGCGAGGAGGCCATGCCGCTCGCCCAGTCAGGATTGTCGATGAGTCGACAGTCGCCGGTCTCCACCCGCTCCCGGACCTCCGCCGCCGACGCCCCCAGCACTGCCGCCGTCCCGGCGCACCCGCCGTCCCGGGCCACCGCCAGCGCGTGCTCCAGCAGCGGACGGCCGCGCAGGCGCAGCAGCGCCTTGGGCCGGCCGCCCAGTCGGGATCCGCCGCCCGCCGCCAGCACCAGGGCCGGCACCCGCAACTCGGTCATGCGGCCAGTCTGCCCCCACGGCCGGGCCGCGGTCCTTGGACGATCGAACAGCGGCCGCCCGCCGCCGCCCCGCCGCTCCCGGCCGTTCCGCCGCTGGACCCCGCAGCAGCCATCGCCTTCACTGGGCGGATGGCACCGCGCACCACAGACGCCCCCGGCGACGCCCCCGCACCGCTGACCGACCGGTACGGCCGGATCCACACCGACCTGCGGATCTCCCTCACCGACCGGTGCAACCTGCGCTGCACCTACTGCATGCCCGCCGAAGGACTCGACTGGCTGCCCAAGGCCGAGGTGCTCACCGACCACGAGCTGCTCCGCCTCGCCCGGATCGCCGTCCACCGCCTCGGTATCCGCACCCTGCGCCTGACCGGCGGCGAACCCCTGCTCCGGCGCGGCCTGCCCGGCTTGGTCCGCGGCTTCGCCGAGCTCGGCGTGGAACTCTCCCTCACCACCAACGGCATCGGACTCGCCCGGATGGCAGGGGAGTTGAAGGACGCCGGACTGCACCGGGTGAACGTCAGCCTGGACACCCTGCGCCCCGAGCGGTACGCCGCGCTCACCCGCCGCGACCGGATCGCCGACGTGTTCGCCGGGATGGCCGCGGCCCGGGACGCCGGGCTGGCGCCGGTGAAGATCAACGCGGTGCCGGTGCGCGGCGTCAACGACGACGAACTGGTCGAGCTGGTCGAGTTCGCCGCCGAGCACGGCTACCGGATGCGGTTCATCGAGTCGATGCCGCTGGACGCGCAGGGCGCCTGGCAGCGCGACACCATGGTCACCGCCGACGAGATCCTCGCCGTCCTCGGCGAACGCTGGCAGCTCGTTCCGGTCGGCCGGCACGGCAACGCCCCCGCCGAGGAGTGGCGGATCGCCGGCACCGACACCGTGATCGGCGTCATCGCCTCCGTCACCCGCCCCTTCTGCGGCGGCTGCGACCGGGTCCGCCTCACCGCGGACGGCCAACTCCGCAACTGCCTCTTCGCGACCGAGGAGTCCGACCTGCGAGCGCTGCTGCGCGGCGACGCCGACGACCGCCGGATCGAGGAGGCCTGGCGCGCGACGATCGCCCGCAAGGGGCCGGGGCACCAGATCTCCTCGGCGGAATTCGTCCGGCCGGACCGGCCGATGTCGGCGATCGGGGGCTGAGCGGAGGCGAGCAGAAGGAGGCGAGGGAGGAGGGGGAGGGTGAGGGGGGCGAGGCCGGGCCGATGTCGGGGATCGGCGGCTGAGCGGAGCGGGACCGGGGGCTGAGCAGGGCGGACGGGGGAGACGGCGGGGTGGCGGGTGGGCGGGGTGTGAGGTGGGTCATGCCGGGGGCGTGTCTGTGTGGTCGGCTTGACCGGGGATCGGGGGGACTGGTGGGGTGGTGGGCCGTCAGAGTCCCTCAGCCGTAGAGGAATGCCGTGCGCCCCCGCCGTAGTGCTCTCGTTGCCGTCGTGTTGCTCGGATCGCTCGCGCTGAGCGGGTGTACCGGGGGTGGTAAGTCGTCAGGGGATTCGGCGAAGCCCGGCGCGGCCCGGGGCACGAATCCGCTGCAGAACCCGGACGGGACCAAGCCCGGTCTGCTGCCGGTGAGTTCGGACCAGGACCGGAAGGCGGGGCGGGACCTGATCGGCAAGGTGAAGACCGCCGACCCGGGGCCGAAGACCGGCTACGACCGGGACCAGTTCGGGCCGGCCTGGACGGACAACGTCGACGGCATCCCGTACGGCCACAACGACTGCGGGACCCGGGACGACGTGCTGGCGCGGGACGGGCAGAAGGTCGAGCACAAGGACGGCTCGGCGTGCGTGGTCACCGGGATGACGATCTGGGACCCGTACACCGGCAAGACCGTGGCGTTCACCAAGCAGCAGGCGTCGAAGATCCAGATCGACCACGTGATGCCGCTGTCCTACGACTGGCAGCAGGGCGCCGCGCAGTGGGACAAGGCCAAGCGGGTGCAGATCGCCAACGACCCGCTCAACCTGATCCCGGCGGACGGCTCGCAGAACGCGTCCAAGGGCGACTCCGGACCGGCGAGCTGGCTGCCCGCCAACACCCAGGTGCACTGCGCCTACGCGATCCGCTGGGCGCAGGTCTCGCTGAAGTACCAGCTGCCCGTGACGCCCGCCGACAAGAAGACCATGCTCTCGCTCTGCGGCGGCTGACGAATCGTCAGGAGAAACGAAACGGCCCGAGGCCGCCCGGCTCCCAAAGGGGGGAGAGGAGCCGGGCGGCCTCGGGGGTCCTGAGGGGGGGCGGGGTCAGCCGGTGGCCTTCGCCGAGGTCAGGTCGTACAGGGTGGTGTTGCCGACGGTCTTGGCCGTGAAGGTGGACTGCACCCAGGAAGCGATCTCCGAGGAGTAGTTGCTGCCGCCCATACCGCCGCCCATGCCGCCACCGCCGATGAACCAGTGCACCTTGCCGTCCTGGACCAGCTGCTTGAAGCCGTCCAGGGAGAGCGAGGGGTCGCTGCCGTTGAAGCCGCCGAGCGCCATCACCGGTTCGCCGCTGGCGAGTTGGTAGCTGGCCTGGTTCTGCGAGCCGACCGCGGCGGCGGCCCAGGTGTACTTGCCGGCGTCCTGCTTGAGCAGCGCGGCGACCTCGTCGGAGACCTGGGTGCCGCCGAGCAGGCCCCCCATGCCACCGCCCATCCCGCCCATGCCGCCCATGCCGCCACGGCCGTCGCCGCCGAACCGTCCGGTGCCGCCGGGGAAGCCGTTCTGGCCGGTGCCGGTGCCGTTCTGCCCCGTGCCGTTCTGGCCGCCGGGGAACGCCGGGAGGTTGCCGGTGCCGCCTTGGCCCATGCCGCCCTGACCGCCGCCGTTCTGGCCGCCGGGGAAGGCCGGGAGGTTGCCGGTGCGGCCCTGGCCGCCGCCGAACATCCGGCCGCCTCCGCCGCGCATCCCGCCGAAGCCGTCGGCGCTCTGCACCCGCGGGCCGGCGGTGACGATGGAGCCGCTGTGGCCGGTGGAGACGGTGTCGACCGCGTAGGCGGCCGGACCTGCCAGGCCGGCGGCGAGGGCGGTGAGGCCCGCCACGGCGGCGATCCGGCCGCCGAGGGTGCCGCTGATCCGACCGGCCGCGAGCAGCGCCGCCGCGGCCAGCAGCCCGCCGATCAGGACCGCCCAGCGCAGCCAGGGCACGAACGCGGCGCTGCGGCCGAGCAGCACGTACGCCCACCAGCCGGTGACCGCGGTGACGGCGGCCAGCACGGCGGCGTAGGGCAGGCGGTGGCGGACCTTCCAGAGGCCGTCGACGCCCATGCCGACCACCGCGGCGACCGCCGGGGCGAGGGCGACCGTGTAGTACTGGTGGAAGATGCCGGACATGAAGCTGAAGGTCAGCGCGGTGCAGACCAGCCAGCCGCCCCAGACCAGGAACGCGGCCCGGGCGGTGTCGGTGCGGGCGTAGCGGCGGGTCGCCCAGAGGCCGAGGACCAGCAGGATCAGCGCGGCGGGCATCAGCCAGGCGATCTGGCCGCCGATGTCGCCGTCGAAGAGCCGGGTGATGCCGGTGCTGCCCCACATCCCGCCGCCGTTGCCGCCGCGGCCGCCACCACCGCCGCCGACGCTGCCGGTCTCGTCGCCGGTGATCCGGCCGAAGCCGTTGTAGCCGAAGGTGACGGAGAGGAAGGAGTTGTCCTGCGAGCCGCCGATGTACGGGCGGGCGGAGGCCGGCATCAGCTCGACGATCGCGACCCACCAGCCGGCCGAGAGCACCATCGCCAGTCCGCCGAGCAGCACCTGGCGGAAGCGCCGGCCGAGGCCGGTCGGCGCGGTGACCAGGTAGACGAGCGCGAAGGCGGGCAGCACCAGGAAGGCCTGCAGGGTCTTGGTGAGGAAGCCGAGGCCGAACATCACGCCGGTGAAGACCAGCCAGCGGGTGGAGGCGGTCTCGGTGGCCCGGACGGTGCCGTACGCGGCCAGCGTGAGCAGCAGCACCAGGAGCGCGTCCGGGTTGTTGAAGCGGAACATCAGCGCCGCGACCGGGGTGAGCGCCAGCGCGGCGCCGGCCACCAGGCCGCCGAGCGCGGAGAAGCGCCGCCGGACGGTGGCGTACACGGTGGCCACCGTCGCCACGCCCATCAGCACCTGCGGGGCGAGCAGGCCGGCCGAGCTGAGGCCGAAGATCCGGACGGAGAGCGCCATCGGCCACAGCGAGAGCGGCGGCTTGTCGACGGTGATGAAGTTCGCCGAGTCGGAGGAGCCGAAGAACATCGCCTTCCAGCTGACGCTGCCGGCCTGCACCGCGGCCGAGTAGAAGGAGTTGGCCCAGCCGGAGGCGGTCAGGTTCCAGAAGTAGAGGACGGCGGTGGCCAGCAGCAGGCCGAGGAAGGCCGGGCGCACCCAGTGCGGGTCGTCAGGGCGTCCGCGCAGGGCGCGGGCGGGCAGCGTGCGCAGCCGGTCGGCCCAGGACGACGGTCCCTTCGGGCCGGTGGGCGGCAGCGCGACGGGCGGGAACAGCGTCTCGACGGGCCGCTCGCGCTCCGCCTCGGCGGGCGGGGAGGCGGGCCAGGCGGTCGCCCCGCCGGGGGCCGCGGGAGGCGCGGGCGGCGGGTAGTTCGCGGCCTCGGGCCACGGCTCGCTGGTCGGAGGAACGGAACTGGACGTGGTCATGGGAGCTACGCTCGGTGGCCACGCTGAAAGCTTGATGAGACCGGGCTATGAGCGGCCTGTGATCTGCGGTGCGGACGGGTGACGGCGGGTCAGGCCGTGGGCGCCGGGTGGGCGAGGCGCTGGCCGAGCCAGGTGAGGGCCGGCGGGATCTCGCGGGTCCAGGTGTGGAAGTTGTGGCCGCCGGTGTCCAGCGTGATGGTGGACAGCTTGGTCGGGGCCTTGAAGGCGGCGACCATCTGCTGGGTGGCGGGGTAGTTCTCCTCGTTGAGGCTGGTGGCGAGGAGCAGCGACACCGGCGGGGCGGGCTGGGTCTGCAGGCGCCACAGCAGGTCGTTGTCGCGCTTGACCTCGGGGCTGCCGTTGAACAGGTCGCCGGTGGTGGGGTCGTTGTGGACCTCGTAGTAGCCGGAGAGCGAGATCGCCGAGCGGTAGGCGTCGGGACGGCGCAGGGCGAACTTGAGCGCGCAGTAGCCGCCGGTGGAGTCGCCGACCACGGCGTGCGCGTCGGGCCGGGCGTCGACCCGGTAGTCGGCGGCCATCGCCTTCGGCAGGTCCTCGGTGAAGAAGGTCTCGACCTGCGGGCCGCCGGGGACGTCCATGCACTCGGTGTCGCGGTTGCCGACCAGGGTGGGCCGCATCATCACCAGCACGGTCGGCGGCAGCTCCTTGGCCTCGATCGCCTTCAGCGTGGAGGCCGGGTACTGGAGCAGCGAGATCAGCTTCTCGGGGGTGCCGGGGTAGCCGGAGAGCGCCAGCAGCATCGGGAAGCGGGTGCCGGCGTAGGCGGGCTGGAAGTACTGCGGCGGCAGGTAGACGTACGCGGGGGTGCCGGTGAGGCCGGAGCGGGCGCCGCGGATCTCGACCTGCTGGATCACGCCGGAACGGTCCTGCGCGGAGCCCTGCGCGGAGTACATCTTCTGCTCGCCGGTGACCGCGACGGCCTTGCCGCCGGGCTGGTGGTCGACGACGGTGCCGGGCTTGCCGTCCAGGCCGAGTAGGTCGCTCCAGGTGGAGTAGAAGCCGAAGTAGGAGTTGGCGACCAGGCCCATCGCGACCAGCACCGTGACCTGCGTGCCGAAGAAGGCGCCGAGCCGGCCGAGCCAGGCACGCCAGCTGCGCCCGCCGAGGCGGGGCCACAGCCACATGGTGGCGGCGAAGGCGGCGATCGCCAGCAGGCTGGCGATGATCTGGATCGGTACTCCGGTCAGGCTCGGCACCTGATGATCGTAAGGTACGTCCTCATCAAGCTCCCAGCCGCTCCCAGCCCGTTCACGGGAAGGCCAAGGCGGGGTCAAGACCGGCCCAAGCGCCCCGGTGCGCCCGGGTGTGGGACGGCCCGCCGCGCCCCATGGGGTGGGCGCGGCGGGCCGCCGGTCGGACGGGCCGTCAGCCGAGGCTGGTGGCGATGCTGTTCAGCAGGGTCGAGGAGTCGTCGTCGTTCTCCAGGGCGAAGGCGAACATGCCGGCCAGGCCCTTGGACTTGGCGTAGGCCGCGCGGGCCTGGATGGCCTGCGGGTTGTCACCGGTCCAGAAGTTGGTGCCGTCGTAGACCCAGGTGCTCTCGGTCACCGGGTCCCAGTGGGTGTTCTGGGCGGTCAGCGTGAGCTCGCGCCAGCTGGCCAGGCCGGCCTCCTGGCTGCCGGGCTTGGCGGGGGTGCCGCCGGTCGCCGCCTGGTAGAGGCCGTAGTTCGCCCCGGCCTGGACGCCGGTCCAGCCGCGCCAGTAGAACGGGATGCCCAGCACGATCTTGTTCGCCGGGAAGCCGCCCGCGATGCCGTACTCGGGCAGGCCGGTGGTGTACGCGGTGAGCGTGGTGTCCACGTTGTACTTGCGGGTGCCGGGGGTGATCGGCGTGGTCGGGTCGCTCGGGCTGTCGTGCAGCGGGTCCTGGAAGTTGGTCGGGCCGGTGGCGTCCCAGGAGCCGTGCATGTCGTAGGTCATGATGTCGGCGTAGTCCAGGTACTGGCCGATCTTGTCGGTCTCCAGGTACTGGATCTTGTCCTGGCCGCTGGGCAGCGCCGCGGTGAGCAGGAAGCGCTTGCCGACGCTCGCGCCGTAGGAGTCCAGCTGGCTGCGGAACTCGGCGAGCAGGGCGGTGAAGTTCTGCTTGTCGGCGGCCGAGTAGTGGTTGCCGGTGTGGCCGCCGGCCGAGCCCGGGTACTCCCAGTCGATGTCGATGCCGTCGAAGATGCCGGCCGCGGTGGCCGCACCGCCGGAGGCGTCGCCGGCCACGCCGGTCGGCAGGTTGCCCTTGAGGAACATGTCGAGGCAGGAGGACACCAGCTTCTTGCGCGAGGCGTCGGTGGCCGCCGCGTCGGAGAAGTACTTGGAGTAGGTCCAGCCGCCGAGCGACAGGGTGATCCGCAGGTTCGGGTTCTTGGCCTTCAGCTGGCGCAGCTGGTTGAAGTTGCCCTTCAGCGGCTGCTGCCAGTCGTCGGCGCTGCCGTCCACGCTGATCGCGCCGGTGTAGTCCATCTGGTAGTCGGCGTACGCGTCGGCCGCGCCGTCGCCCGCGTTCGGGTTGTCCTCGTGGGTGGCGTCGGAGGCCTTGACCGCCTCGAAGCAGTTGAGGTTGGTCGGGTGGATGTTCTCGAACGCGTAGCTGATCACGTCCAGCTTGGCGGCCGCGCCGGAGGTGTTCACGTTCTTCGGGTAGTAGGCGGCGTCGTAGACCGACCACTGGTCGAAGTAGGCGGACTTGAGCGGCTTGGCGGCGGGCGCGGCGGACGTGGTGGTGGTCACCGGCGCGGACTGCTGGGAGGCGTGGCCGGCCTTGTCGTACGCCTGCACGGTGAAGGTGTACGAGGTGTTCGGCAGCAGCGAGCTGACCGCGATCGAGGTGCCCATCGAGGTGCCCACCAGCTGGTTGTTCGACCAGACCTTGTAGCCGACGTAGTTGTCGGTGGAGTCGGTCGACGCCGTCCAGCCGAGCACCACCGCGTTGGCCGTGGTGCGGCTGACGGTGACCCCGCCCGGGACGGTGATCTTGCCGTCGCCGCCGGGGCCGTTGCCGGTGCCCGAGCTGGAGCTGGCCGAGGCGGACGGCGAGGCGCTGGTCGACGGGCTGCTGCTGCCGGACGGGCCGGCGCTGGTGGACGGGCTCGCCGAGGCGCTGCCGCTCGGGCTGGCCGAGGCGCTGGTGCTGGCGCTGGCACTCGCGCTGGCACTCGGGCTGGTGGAGGTCGTGGCCGGGCCGGTCAGGCTGAGGTCGTCGGCCTGGTAGGCGCCCTGGCCGTACCAGCCGTGGGTGAAGACGGTGACCGAGGTGGTGCTCGCACCGGTCTTGAACGTGGTGCTCAGCTGGGTGTAGTTCGGCGCCGACGGGCTCCAGGTGGAGGCGTTCACGCCGGTGCCGGTGGCGCCCAGGTAGACGTAGCTGCCCTTGACCCAGCCGCTCAGCGAGTACTGGGTGTTGGGCTGGACGGCGACGGTCTGCTGGCACTGCGCGGTGTCCGAGGCGGTGGCCGCGCCGTTCAGCGCGTACGAGCCGGAGTGCACCGGGGTGGTGACCACCGAGCCGTTGGTGCAGGTCCAGCCGGTCAGTGCGCCGGCCTCGAAGCCCGGGTTGCCGAGCAGGTTGACGGTGGCCGCCGAAGCGCTGCCGAGGGACACCGCGAGCGCCGTGGAGCCGACCGTCATGGCGGCGGCCACCGCGAGCGCGCCGGCCCGCCGGCGGGGCGCGGTCCGTCGCGCCGACTCGTGGGCGGGTGTGGCCCGTTCAAGCATGGAGGTACCTCCGGAGAAGTGGGGTTGTCCGGTAGGTGCGTCGGCCTGGCGGCCGGGTGGGAGCCTCACGCCTTGTGGGGAGCGCGTCACAAAGATTGGACTGGACCAATCATCCGCGTCAAGGATTTCGGGCCACGAACCGTCAGGAACCTTTCCGATCAGTCGTGTGATGCCATGTCACATGGCTAGGCTGGGGCCTTCGACGTCCCCGGGGAGGGCTGCCATGGCGGAGACCGGCGGGAGGGCGGAAGTCGTGCTCGACACCGAGCGGCTGACCGTCCGTCAGTGGACCGGGGGCGACCTCGACCGCGCCTTCGACACCTACGCGCGGTGGGAGGTCGCCCGATGGCTCGGCAGCGCGCCGCGGGCGATGGCCGAGGCGGCCGAGGCCCGCGCCTTCGTCGAGCGGTCCCGGCTGCGCTCGGCCGACCCGCGGTTCGGCCTCTGGGCGGTCGAGGTCCGCGACACCGGCCTGGTCGCCGGGTCGGTCCTGCTGCTCCCGCTGCCGGACGGCGACGGCGAGGTCGAGATCGGCTGGCACCTCCACCCCGACAGCTGGGGCCACGGCTACGCGACCGAGGCGGCCCTGGCGGTCCTGGCGAAGGGCTTCGCGGACGGCCTCGACGAGATCCTGGCCGTGGTCCGCCCGGACAACCACCGCTCCACCGCGGTCTGCCACCGGCTCGGCATGACCGAACACGGCCTGACGGACCGTTGGTACGGCGCAGAGATGACGGAGTTCCGGATCGCCCGCCCGACCTGAGCCCGCCGGGCGCGTACCCCGCCCGGCCGACGTGCCGTCAGCCCGTGGCTGCGGCTGCTGCGCGGCCGGCGGTGCGGCCGGTGAAGAGGCAGCCGCCGAGGAAGGTGCCTTCGAGGGAGCGGTAGCCGTGGACGCCGCCGCCGCCGAAGCCGGCGGCCTCGCCGACCGCGTAGAGGCCGTCGAGGACGGTGCCGTCGGGGCGCAGGACGCGGGCGTCGAGGTCGGTGTGCAGGCCGCCGAGGGACTTGCGGGTGAGGATGTTGAGGCGGACGGCGATCAGCGGGCCGGCCTTGGGGTCGAGCAGGCGGTGCGGGGCGGCGGTGCGGATCAGCTTGTCGCCGAGGTACCGGCGGGCGCCGTGGATCGCGGTGACCTGGAGGTCCTTGCTGAACGGGTTGGCCATCTCGCGGTCGCGCGCCTCGACCTCGCGGCGCAGCTCGGCCTCGTCGATGGCGGGCGCCTTGCCCTGCCGCTCGTTCATGCCGCGCACCAGGTCGGTGAGGGTGTCGGCGACCACGAAGTCCGCGCCGTGCCGCTTGAAGGCCTCGACCGGGCCGGTGGCGCCGGGCAGCGCGCGGCCGAGCACGCCGCGGATCGAACGGCCCGTCAGGTCGGGGTTCTGCTCGGAGCCGGAGAGCGCGAACTCCTTCTCGATGATCTTCTGGGTGAGCACGAACCAGGTGTGCTGGTGGCCGGTGCGCATGATGTGTTCGAGGGTGCCGAGGGTGTCGAAGCCGGGGAAGAGCGGGACGGGCAGGCGCTTCCCGGTGGCGTCGAGCCAGAGCGAGGACGGGCCGGGCAGGATCCGGATGCCGTGCAGCGGCCAGATCGGGTCCCAGTTCTCGATGCCCTCGGTGTAGTGCCACATCCGGTCGCCGTTGATCAGCTGGGCGCCGGCCGCGTCGGCGACGTCCAGCATCAGTCCGTCGACGTGGGCGGGGACGCCGGAGAGCATCCGCTCGGGCGGGGTGCCGAGCCGCTCGGGCCAGGCGGCGCGGACCTTCTCGTGGTTGCCGCCGATGCCGCCGGAGGCGACGATCACGGCCTGGGCGCGCAGTTCGAAGTGGCCGGCCACCTCGCGGGAGCTGGACTCGCCGCGCTGCACGGCGCTGGGCGCGAGCACCTCGCCGGTGACGGTGTCCAGCGAACCGGCGCTCGCCGCCAGTCCGGTGACGCGGTGTCGGAAGCGCAGTTCGACCAGGCCGCGCTTGACGCCCTCGCGGACCCGGCGGGCGAAGGGCTCGACCAGCCCGGGGCCGGTGCCCCAGGTGATGTGGAAGCGCGGCACCGAGTTGCCGGGCCCGCTGGCGAGCAGGCCGCCGCGCTCGGCCCAGCCGACCACCGGGAACAGCCGGACGCCCTGGGCGTGCAGCCAGGCGCGCTTCTCGCCGGCCGCGAAGTCCACGTACGCCTCGGCCCAGCGGCGCGGCCAGGCGTCCTCCGCGCGGTCGAAGCCGGCCGTGCCCAGCCAGTCCTGCCAGGCGAGTTCGTGGGAGTCCTTGATCCGCATCCGGCGCTGTTCGGGCGAGTCGACCAGGAACAGTCCGCCGAACGACCAGTGCGCCTGCCCGCCGAGCGAGCCGGCCGGTTCCTGGTCGAGCAGGATCACCCGCCGTCCGGCGTCCACCAGTTCGGCGGTGGCGGTCAGGCCCGCGAGGCCCGCTCCGATCACGATGACGTCGGCGTCGTAGGCCATGCGGGGTCCTTCCGGGGCTGCTCGGGTGCCATGATCCTGCGGCCTGCACGCCCGGCGGTCAACCCACCGGTAACATCCACCGCCCGAATGCGCTCCTGAGCGGAGCGAAATTCCTTTCCCGACAAGGAAGTTCGCCGCCAAATCGACACGCCGCGAGATCTGGACACCCCTCTAACCCGGAAGTAACTTACCGAGCAGTACGCCCCCACGCGGCGCCCACCCGAATGCCGCGCCCCCACCCACCCGCCGTTTCTCTCCCCCCAGGAGGAACCGTGCTCCGCCCTGCCCTGAAACGCGCCGCCGTGCTGGCCGGCGGCGTCCTGCTGGCCACCGCGCTCACCGCGCTGACCTCCCCCGCCCAGGCGGCCGCGCCGACCGGCAAGTACGTCGCCCTCGGCGACTCGTACGCGGCCGGCTCCGGTGTCCCCGGCCAGTACGCGGGCCTTTGTCTGCGCTCCGACCACAACTACGGCCACCTGGTGGCGGCCGCCCTCGGCAGCCGCGCCTACACCGACGTCACCTGCGGCGCGGCCAAGGTGAAGGCGATGACCGAGGCGCAGTACGACGCCTTCATCCGGGTCAACGACCCGCAGCTGGACGCGGTGACCGCCGACACCGAACTGGTCACCCTCGGCATCGGCGGCAACGACCTCGGCTCCTCCGACCTCGGCGTCGGCGAGGTGATCGCGGCCTGCGTGGCGGGCGCCGTGGTCAACCCGCTCGGCACCCCCTGCCACGACCTGTACGCCGACGGGCACTGGAGCTGGAGCCAGTGGGCCTGGGTGTACGGCGCCGACACCCTGTCCGCCCGGATCGACGCCGCCGCGCCGCAACTCGCCGACGTGCTGCAGCGGATCCACGCCAAGGCCCCGAACGCCCGGGTCCTGGTGGTCGGCTACCCCTCGGTGCTGCCCGAGGACGAGAACCGCTGCTTCGGGCGCCAGCCGGTCACCGTCGGCGACGTGGCCTACCTGCGCGGGATCCTCGGCCGGTTGAACGGCATGCTGGCCGCCACCTCGGCCGCGAACGGCGCCACCTACGTCGACACCCTGACCCCCACCCGGGGCCACGACGTGTGCTCCGACGACCGCTGGGTGGAGGGCGCGCTGCCCGGCTCGCCGACCGTGCCGTTCCACCCCAACGCGGCGGGCGAGCGGGCGATGTCGCAGGCCGTGCTGAAGGCGCTCGGGAAGTAGCCCCGCGAGGGCCCGCCGCCGGCATCCTCGAAGGATGCTGACGACGACTCACCGACCGTACGGACAAGCCCGCCGCGCCCCGCGAGCGGCCCGATGAGCGGCGCACCGCACGACGGCGGCCAGGTGCCCTCGTGGCGCCTGGTCAGCCGCGAGGTGGTCCACGAGGGCCCGTTCGTCCGGCTGTCGCTGGACCGGGTCGAGGGACCGGCCGCCCCCGAGGTGTACGAGCACGTCGACGTGCGCGACGGGGTGCGCGTCGTCGCCCTCGACGAGGACGGGCGGGTGCTGCTGGTGGAGGACGAGTTCTACCTGACGGGGCGCCGGATGCCCCACCTGCCCGGCGGCGGCGTGGAACGCGGCGAGGATCCGCTGACGGCAGCCCGCCGCGAACTGGAGGAGGAGACCGGCCGGTGCGCCGACACCTGGCACCGGCTCGGCGAGATCCACCCGCTGCCCTCCACCACCCCCGCCGTCACCACCCTCTTCCTGGCCACCGGCCTGACCGCCGGGCGCCTGCACCGCGACCCCGGCGAGGCGGGCATGACGATGCGCCGGGTCCCCGCCGCGGAGGCGGTCCGGCTGGCCCGTGGCGGCGTGATCCGGGAGGCCGGCAGTCTCGCCGCGCTGCTGCTCGCCGAACCGCTGCTGCCGGGGTGATCCCGGGCCCGGAACCACGGCGCCCCCGCCCGGTGGGACGACCGGACGGGGGCTACGTGCTGACGGGGCGTCAGAGTCTGTGGGTCACAGCTTGATGCGGACCACCTGCGGGTCGTGGTCGGAGGCCTGCACCGCGAACTCGCTGTTGATGTGCACCACGTCGTACGACACCTTGTTCGGCTTCAGCGCGGGGCTGACCAGGATGTGGTCCAGCACCTGCGAGTTGCCCTGGTAGACGTACGAGTAGCGCTGGTCGGCGGGCAGCTCGTTCACCAGGTCGCGCAGCACGCCGTCCTTGGTGAGGGTCTGCAGCGCGGGCGAGAACTGATAGTCGTTGAAGTCGCCGAGCGAGACCACGCGGGCCTTCGGGTCGGCGTCCAGCAGCTTGGCGACGAAGGCCTGCTCCACCGTGGCCTGCTTGCCGCGCTGCACCTCGGAGGAGCGGTTCGGGGCCTGGAAGCGGCTGTCGATGCCCTGGTCGCCGCCCTTGCTGTTGAAGTGGTTGGCGATCACGAAGACCGGCTTGTTGTGGAACTCGAACTGGCCGACCAGCGGCTTGCGGCTGGTGGTCCAGGCCTCGTTGCCCGGGTCGATCCGGCCGGGCGAGGCGGTCAGGCTGGTCTTGTTGTTGTGGCCGGTCACGTCCACCGCGGTGGTGGCGTCGCCGCCCGGGATGTCGGTGAAGGAGACCCGCGCCGGGTTGAACAGGAACACCTGGCGGATGTTGCCGCCGGGCTCGCCGCCGTCCTTGTCGTTCTCCGGGTTGATCGAGCGCCAGTCGTAGGCCGGGCCGCCGGCCGCCTTGATCGCGTCGATGAACTTCTGCACGGTGACGGAGGCGTCCACGGTGCCGTCGTCGACCGCGCCGTTGTTGTCCTGGATCTCCTCCAGGGCGACGATGTCGGGCGAGCTCAGGTTGGTGACGACGCCCTGGGCGAGTTGGGCGAACTTCTCGTCCGGGTCGCTCGGGTCGAGGTTCTCGACGTTGTAGGTGCCGAGCGAGAGCTCGTTCCGGTCCGCCGGGCAAGCGACCTCGCGCTGCAGGCCGTTGTCCTGGACCGCGCCGATCGCGTTGGCGGCGATGGTGTAGCCGCCGAACTGGTTGTAGTCCAGCGGGCCGCTGGTCACGCCGGTCAGCTGGTCGCCGACGTTGGCGGACGGGAAGGGCTGCTGGGCGACCGGGGCGAGCGACTGGACCATGATCCGGCCGACGTTCGGCTGGTCGTAGCCGAGGTAGACCACGCCGCCGCGGGCCGAACGCGGGTCCTCGCTGCGGGCGTCCACCCACAGCTCGTTGTACTTGTCGGTGGCCTGCACCACCGGCACGTCGCGGACCTCGACGTTCATGCCCTCCAGCGACTCGAACAGGTCGAGCGCGTAGGAGCCGGGCTGCAGGGTCAGGCCGTCGATCGAGCCGCCGGCCGCGTCCTGGGTGTAGGCGGCCGGGATGTTCGAGGAGTCCAGCACCACCGGCGCGGGCACCGCGTTGCCGGAGGACAGCACGATGACCTGGGGGGCCGTCAGCTCGGTGACGGACTGCGAGCCGCCGCTGCTGCTCGGGTAGTACTCGCTCACCTTGCCGGTGACCAGCACCGAGTCGCCGACCTTGACGGTCGGGTTGGCGCTGCCGGTGTAGACGAAGACGCCCTCGCTGGTCGCCGGGTCGGCGTCCGGGGTGGTGTCCTGGATCCAGAAGCCCTTGGAGCCGTAGGCGCGCACGCCGGTGACCACGCCGGGGACGTTGGTGACCGTCTGGCCGTTCTTCGGCGAGACGCGGGTGGTGCCCTGGACGTCGTGGATGCGCAGCGGGCCGGGGACCGGCGGGGGCGGCGGGGTGGTGCTGCCGCCGGTGGTCTCGCCCTTGCTGTTCGTCGGGGTCGGCGCGCCGGCCGACAGGTCGGCGGCGTTGTTGTCGGTGTCGGCCAGGGCCGCGCCGCGGGCCACCGCGTTGGTGTTGGAGGCGCCGGTGACCGGGCTGCCCTCGCGGACCACGGCGGTGCCGAAGCCGACCAGGTCGACGACCCGCGGGTCGGCGGCGCAGTCGGCGGCGGTCTTGCAGGTCAGCGCGGCGGTGCCGTTGACCAGGGCGACGGTGCCGGAGGTGGCGGAGAGCGCCAGGGTGCCGGAGGCGTCGGCGGCCGGCAGGTCCACGGTGCCGCCCGCGCCGGGGCCCTCGGCGACCAGGTAGCGGCCGCCGGGCGCGACCGAGCCGGTCAGCGGGGTGACGCCCCACTGGCTGCTGGCGCTCGGGGTGCCGGGCAGGTACTGCACGCTGTAGCCGGTCAGGCCGAAGGCCGCGCCGGACGGGTTGCCGAGCTCGATGAAGTCGTTCTTCAGCGTGGCGCCGGAGTTGCCGCCGCCGCCGTACACCTCGGCGATGACCGCACCGGTGGACGGGGTGGCGAACGCGCTCGGCAGCGGCACGAGCACCAGCGACGCGACGACGGTGGCGGGCAGGGCGGCGCGCAGCAGGGCGCGACGGGAGCGGCGGGCGGAGGTGGGGCTGGGCACCGTTGCGGGGCTCCTTCGTGGCAGGACCGGGGCCCGGCTGCCGTACCGGTGCCGGGCGGGTGAGGGTTCGTCAGAAGCGCGCGCCCACTCGGGGCTACTCGCGTAGATCCGGAGCCGAAGATACGCGCGTAGAAGTTGACGCGACAAGGGTGCCGACGTGAACTCTTCCCGCTGTGCCGGTCAACCCTCCCCGAACGCGACGAAAGGGGCACCGCTCGGGCGCCCCTTCGTTCCTGACGCGGCGTCAGGCCGCGGCGGCCCTCAGTCGGCCTGCTCGCGCAGGGCGGCGCCCCACTTCTGCTCGACCTTGCCGAACTTCCAGAACGCCAGCGCGCCGGCCCAGGTGACCACGAACAGTCCGACGATCGCGTAGCCGACCAGGTTGAGGTCGAGCGAGCCGACCCAGCCGATCGGGCCGGAGGTGATGTCCAGCTTCTCGGCGAGCAGGCCGACCAGCTCGACCACGCCGATCACCAGGGCGACCAGCACCGACAGGCCGGTGACGGTCAGGTTGTAGTAGATCTTGCGGACCGGCTTGGAGAACGCCCACTCGTAGGCGAAGTTCATGAACGAGCCGTCGATGGTGTCCAGCAGGCTCATGCCGGCCGCGAACAGGATCGGCAGCACCAGCAGGGCGTACCAGGGCAGCGAGAAGGCCGCCGCGCCGCCGGCCAGCACCAGCAGCGAGACCTCGGTGGCGGTGTCGAAGCCGAGGCCGAACAGCAGGCCCACCGGGTACATGTGCCACGGCTTGGTGACCGCCCGGGTGACCCGGCCGAGGATCCGGTTGAGGAAGCCGCGCCGGTCCAGCTGGCGCTCCAGCTCGGCCTCGTCGTACTCGCCCTGACGCATCTTCCGGAACACCTTGAGGATGCCGTTGAACGCGCCCAGGTTGATCAGGCCGATCAGCACCAGGAAGGTGCCGGAGACGCTGACGCCGATCAGTCCGGTCGCGGTGTGCAGGGCGGACTGGTCGGACTCCACCTGCCCGGCCAGCGAGCGGATGCCGAAGGCCAGCAGGGCGCAGAGGCCGAAGACGATCGAGGAGTGCCCGAGCGAGAACCAGAAGCCCACCGAGAGCGGCCGCTTGCCCTGGCCCATCAGCTTGCGGGTGGTGTTGTCGATCGCGGCGATGTGGTCGGCGTCGAAGGCGTGCCGCATGCCGAGGGTGTAGGCGGTCAGGCCCATGCCCGCGCCGAACACCTGGCCGCCGACGTCGTAGTGCTGCGGCGCGATGACCGCCAGCAGGGTGAACCAGCCGACCACGTGCAGGGCCAGCACGAAGCCGGCCATCCCGGCGAGCCGGGTCCACTCGTCGCGGGTGAGCCGGTCGCGCAGACGGCTGGGCGCTGGCATGGGATTCCCTCCGGACGTGGCTGCGAGCTGGGCCATCCTTTCCCTTGGCAGGTTGTAATTGCAAGTCATATGCAACTGAGAGCCGTCGGCGCACAACCGGCGGCCGGGCGGGGGCTCGCTACCGCGCCGGCGCCGGCATCGCGGAGAATGGCCTGGTTGGGGCAGGGGAAACGAGAGGCGGGGTCGTCATGGTCACGGTGACGGTGTGTCGGGGGTGCTGCTGCGGATCGGCGGTGAAGCATCCGGGGGTGGACCACGCGGAGCAGGTGCGGCAGTTGCGGGACGAGGTGGGGGACGCCGGGCGGGTGCGGGTGGTGGAGTGCCTGGACACCTGCGGGCACTCGAACGTGGTGGTGGTGAGCCCGTCGCCGCAGGGCCGGGCGCAGGGGGCGCGGCCGGTGTGGCTGGGCTGGGTGCTGGGCGAGGACATGGTGGCGGAGATCGGCGCGTGGGTGCGGGCCGGCGGGCCGGGGATCGCCGCGCCGCCCGGAGCGCTGGAGCTGCAGGAGTTCCGGGTGTCGCGGAAGGTGCGGGAGGGGCTGCCGGGATGACGGAGCTGGACGGGCGGCCGGTGACGGCGGATCAGCTGCAGGCGCTGGCGCTGACCAACTACGGGCACTTCACCACCATGCTGGTCGAGGACGGCCGGGTGCGCGGGCTCGACCTGCACCTGACCCGGCTGGAGCGGGACTGCCGCACCCTGTTCGGCACCGCCCCCGACCGGGAGCGGATCCGCGGCTTCGCCCGCCGCCTCGCGCCGCAGCGGGGCGCCGCGATCCTGCGGATCACCCTGTTCGACCCGGCGATCGACCTGGGCAGCATCGGTGGCGCGGCCGAGCCCCGGGTGCTGGTGACCACCCGTCCGGCGGGCGGCGGCGAGCCCGGGCCGATCCGGGTCCGCACCGTCCGCTACCGGCGGGAGCTGCCGCAGGTGAAGAGCGTCGGCCTGTTCGGGGCGCTGCGGCTGCGCCGGGAGGCCCAGCTGGCCGGCTGGGACGATGCGCTGTTCCTGGACGACCAGGACCGGATCACCGAGGGCGGCACCTGGAACGTCGGCTTCCTGCGCGGTGACCGGGTGGTGTGGCCGCGCGGCGGGTACCTCCCGGGCACCGCGATGGCGCTGCTGCGGGCCGCGTGCGGCGGCACCGAGGAGCCGGTCGGCCCCGAACTGGCGGGCATCGACGCCGCGTTCGCCACCAACGCGGCGGTCGGGGTGCGCCCGATCGCGGCGGTCGACGGCCGGGAGCTGGGCACCGCGGGCATCGGGCGGCTGCGCGAGGCGTACCTGGCGGTGCCCGGCGATCCGCTGTGAGAGCCGCGGAGGCCCGCGCCGGCAGCCCTCTTGACGGACCGTCATCATCGGCCCGGTGAACCCCGCGTGGCGCGGTCTTTACCAAGGCATGGTCAGATCATGTGTTCGCCCAGACCGACACGATGACGCTCGTTCACCGACCAGGCGGTTCTCGGCCACCGGCCGCTGAAAGTCTCCGCGCATGGATATCCCCAACATGGGCGTGCCCGCCAAGCTCGCCGACCGCATGAGCATGGCGGAGCAGCACGAGTACCTGCGCAGCAAGCTTTCCCGTCGCACCATGCTGCGCTCCAGCGCGGTGACGGTCGGCGCGATCGCCGTCGGCGGGGCGCTGGGCTCCGGCACCGCGTTCGCCGCCCCGGCCGGTAGCACCACGGACGCCGTCTCCGGCTCCCTGGTGGCCCCGGTCGGCCGCCACCTGCAGTTCGGCGCCGAGGCCGACACCCAGATGCGGGTGTCCTGGCAGGTGCCGGCGCCGGTGCAGAAGCCGTTCCTGCGCTTCGGCCGGCACCCGTGGGAGCTCAGCCACAAGATCGAGGCCGAGGTCCGGGCGCTGCACACCCCCGCGCTGACCCCGACCGGGACCGCGGTGGACCAGTACTACCTGCACGTCGAGCTGGACCACCTGCAGCCCGGCACCACCTACTACTACGGCGTGGGCCACCAGGGCTTCGACCCGGCGTCCCAGCAGGCGATCTCCACCCTGCAGACCTTCACCACCGCGCCGTCCCGCCACGGCCGCGGCCACCGCGCGTTCGAGCCGTTCACCTTCACCGCCTTCGGCGACCAGGGTGTCAGCGCGCACGCCGCGGGCAACGACAACGTGATCCTGGCGCAGAAGCCGGCCTTCCACCTGCACGCCGGCGACATCTGCTACGCCGACCCGATGGGCCAGGGCCAGGACGCCGACAAGGTCGCCTTCAACGCGCTGACCTGGGACGCCTTCCTGGCGCAGACCGAGACGGTGGCCGCGAAGGTCCCGTGGATGGTCTCCTACGGCAACCACGACATGGAGGCCTGGTACTCGCCCAACGGGTACGGCGGCGACGACGCCCGCTTCACCCTGCCCGGCAACGGCCCGGACCCGCGCAAGGCCCCCGGCGTCTACTCCTTCACCTACGGCAACGTCGGTGTCATCTCGCTGGACGCCAACGACGTGTCCTACGAGATCCCGGCCAACCTGGGCATCACCGCCGGCCGTCAGACCCAGTGGCTGGAGCGCAAGCTCCGCGAGCTGCGCGCCGACGAGGCCGTCGACTTCGTGGTGGTCTTCTTCCACCACTGCGCCTTCTCCACCACCCACCAGCACGCCTCGGACGGCGGTGTCCGCGACGCGTGGGTGCCGCTGTTCGAGAAGTACCGGGTGGACCTGGTCATCAACGGCCACAACCACGTGTACGAGCGCACCGACGCGATCCTCGGCAACAAGGTCAACAAGGCCGTGCCGAGCGGCGCGACGGTCGACCCGGCCAAGGACGGCGTGGTCTACGTGACCGCGGGCGCGGCCGGCCGGAGCCTGTACAGGTTCGACGCGCCCGACACCTACGAGGGCCACGAGAACCGGGTCGACGAGGTGGTCACCTACCACTTCGACAAGGGCAGCGTGAAGGTCGCCGAGACCGTCGAGTGGTCCCGGGTCCGCTACACCGGCTACTCCTTCATCAAGGTGGACGTCACCCCGGCGCACCGCGGCGGCACCGCCACCATGAAGGTCACCGCGCTGGCCGAGGACGGCAGCCAGGTCGACCACTACTCGATCGTCCGCCGCGCGGGCGAGTGCGAGCAGGGCCGCTGACGCCCCGACACCCCCGGGTCCGGCGGCGGCCGGGTCCGGGGGTGTCGTGCATCCCGCCGCCGGTAGGCTGCCGCGGGTGAGCACCGTCCGTTCGATCCTGCTGTTCGTGCTGGCCGCGCTGCTGGAGATCGGCGGCTGCTGGCTGGTCTGGCAGAGCGTCCGGGAGTCCCGCCCGTGGTGGCTGGCCGGTCTCGGCGTCCTCGCGCTCGGCGCCTACGGGTTCACCGCCGCCTTCCAGCCGGACGCGAACTTCGGCCGGGTCCTGGCCGCGTACGGCGGCGTCTTCGTGGCGGGCTCGCTGCTGTGGGGCGTCCTCCTCGACGGGTTCCGCCCCACCCGCTCCGACGTGCTCGGCGCGCTGATCTGCCTGGCCGGCGTCGGCGTCATCATGTACGGCCCGCGGCGCTGACCGGCCGTCAGACGTACTTCCAGCGCCAGCCGCTGTCGTCCAGGCACCTGATGGCCCGTCCGGAGGCGTCGGTGCCCTCCACGTTGTGGTCGGTGGCCCGGCAGTACTGGCCCGCCTTGTAGCAGTTGCCCGCGTTGGAGAGCGGGTGGCAGCCGGCCGCCGCCTCGGTGTGGGTCGGCGTCGCGGGCGGCTGGGGGGCGGCCGTGGTGGTGCGGGGCGCGGCGGGCCTGGTAGTGGCCGGTGCGGCCGCCGCGGGGGTGGTCGGCGCCTCGGTGGTGGGCGGCGCGGCGGCGGGGGTGGTGGCCGGGGGCGTCGGGGTGGGGGTCGGCGAAGGCGTCGGCGTGGGCGCGGCGGCGCTGCTGCTGACGGCGGCGGGGGCGCTGCTGGAGTGCGGCGCGGCGGGTGCCGCGTCGGTCGGCTCGCAGGCGGTGGCGAACAGCAGCGCGGCCAGGAACGCGCCGGCGGCGGACGCCCGGCGGAGGCGGAGTATGCGGGTCATGACGGCTCTCGTCGAAGGTGCGGGGACGAGAAGCCATCCTTCCGATGGTGTGCAAGCCGTGGAGGCCGGGTGATGGGTTCGTTACCGATCGGCAACCGCTCAGGACCCGACCGAACGGTAACTCCCGGTGCGGGGGCGGGCGTTCGTGTCGGGTCCGGCGGGCGTGGCTACTGGCGGTAGGTGGCCAGGAAGCGGCCGATCCGGTTGATGGCGGTCTCCAGGTCGTCGGCCCGGGGGAGGGTGACGAAGCGGAAGTGGTCGGGCTCCGGCCAGTTGAAGCCGGTGCCCTGGACGATGTGGATCTTCTCCCGGAGCAGCAGGTCGAGGACGAAGCGCTCGTCGTCGACGATCCGGTGCACGGCCGGGTCGAGCCTGGCGAAGGCGTAGAGCGCGCCCTTGGGCTTGACGCAGGAGACGCCGGGGATCTCGTTGAGGGCCCGCCAGGCGACGTCGCGCTGTTCGGTGAGCCGGCCGTTCGGCAGCACCAGGTCGTTGATGGACTGGTAGCCGCCGAGCGCGGCCTGGACGGCGAACTGGGCCGGGACGTTGGGGCACAGCCGCATGCCGGCCAGCATGGTGAGGCCCTCCAGGTAGTCCTTGGCGTGCTGCCGGGGGCCGGAGACCACCAGCCAGCCGCTGCGGAAGCCGGCCACCCGGTAGGCCTTGGACAGGCCGTTGAAGGTGAGGGTGAGGACGTCCTCGGCGAGTGCGGCGAGGCAGTGGTGCTCGGTGCCGTCGTAGAGGATCTTGTCGTAGATCTCGTCGGCGAACACCAGCAGGTGGTGACGGCGCGCCAGGTCGAGGATGCCCGCCAGGAGTTCCTTCGGGTAGACCGCGCCGGTCGGGTTGTTGGGGTTGATCACCACGATGGCCTTGGTGCGGTCGGTGATCTTGGCGGCGATGTCGTCCAGGTCGGGGTACCAGTCGGCCTGCTCGTCGCACCGGTAGTGCACCGCCTTGCCGCCGGCGAAGCGCACCACGGCCGTCCACAGCGGGTAGTCCGGCATCGGGACGAGCACCTCGTCGCCGTCGTCCACCAGCGCCTGCACGGCCATCTGGATCAGCTCGGAGACGCCGTTGCCCATGTAGACGTCATCGACCGTCACCCCGGCGACGCCGCGCTGCTGGTAGTACTGCACGACGGCGCGGCGGGCCGGCAGGATGCCGCGGGAGTCGCTGTAGCCGTGCGCGTTCGGCAGGTTGCGGATGATGTCCTGGATGATCTCCTCGGGCGCCTCGAAGCCGAACGGCGCCGGGTTGCCGGTGTTCAGCCGGAGCACGCTGTGGCCGGCCTCCTCCAGGGCGTTGGCGGTGTCGACGACCGGGCCACGGATCTCGTAGCACACGTCCTTCAGCTTGCTGGACTGGCGAAACTCCATCAGCGGCCTCCCGACCCGTCACCACACCCCTGCGGCTGGCGTGCTTTGTTCTACCAAGTACTCACTTGGAAAGTCCAACCTATTGGCTATGCTGACGCCATGCCACGCCGAAGCTACGACCAGTACTGCGCCGTCGCCCGCGCCCTGGACGCGGTGGGGGAGCGCTGGAGCCTCCTGATCGTCCGTGAACTCCTCGACGGGCCGCGCCGCTACACCGACCTGCACGCGGACCTGCCCGGCGTCTCCACCGACATCCTCGCCACCCGCCTCAAGCAGCTGGAGGGCGAGGGGCTGGTGGAGCGCCGCCGCCTGGAGCGCCCCGCCAACGCCACCGTCTACGCACTCACCGACCGCGGCGTCGAACTGCGCCCCGTCATCGCGGCCCTCGCCGTCTGGGGCGGCCCCGAGCTCGGCGAGCCGCGGCCCACCGACGCCGTCCGCGAGCACTGGTACACCGTCGGCGCCCCCGAGTAGTGGCTGAGTAGGACGTGAGGAGGGCCGCCGACGAGTCTTGGTCACGGCGGCCGACCGGCCACCTGCAAGCAGGACCCGTCCAACGCGCCGGCGCTGGACCGGGTCACCGCTCAGGAGCCCTCGGCCGCCTCGCAATGACGTCAGGAGCGCGGTGTCCCCCGCGCGTGTGAGGTCCTGACGTCGACGGTGCCGCGACCGGCCGGGGGGTTGGTCGCGGCACCGCGAGGAGCAAGGAGAACCCCCGTGATCGAACCCCTGCTGGACACGTCGGTGACGGCCTTCGAACGGCCCGGGCCGGCCGTGGTCGACGAGGCCCCGGCCGATCCCGACCGGCGCCCGCTGCCGTTCACGCGGTTCGCCGTCGAGATGCAGGCCCGCCCGACGCTCGACCGCACCGCGTTCCGGATCGCCGAGCACCTGAACGCGCACCGCACCGAACTGTCCGAGGTCGCCATCACCTTCCTGGGCGGCGAGCCCCGGCCGACCGGGGCGGACGAACTCGACTACGCGGCCACCATGCTGCGCCTGGCCGTCCCCGAGGGCATCGCCGTGCGGTTCTCGATGACCACGAACGGCGTCCTGCTCGAGGACCCGCGCATCCTGGCGGTGCTGGACAGGCACGAGATCGACGTCACCGTCAGCCTGGACGGCTCGCGCCCCGGGCCGGACCGGCACCGCCAGTACGCCGACGGCAAGGGCTGCCACGACGCGGTGATGCGCGCCGCCGCCGCGCTGCGCGCCCACGCGCCCGCCGCGCGGCTGCGCAAGCTGCTGTGCGTGATCGACCTGGCGAACGACCCGCTGGAGACCTACGAGGCGCTGGTGGCGGCCGGGGTCCCGCAGTTGGACTTCCTGCTGCCGCTCGGCGACTGGGAGACCAAGCCGCCCGGCTGGACCGGCGAGGAAGGCGGAGCCGCGTACGCGGACTGGCTGATCCCGGTCTTCGACCGCTGGTACGACACCGTCCCGGCGCCGACCACGGTCCGGCTGTTCGCCGGCATCATCGCACTGGCGGTGGGCGGGCGGAGCACCACCGAGGCGGTCGGCCTCGGGGTGTTCCGCTCGCTCGCCGTCGACAGCCACGGGTCCGTCGACCTGGTCGGCGCCCTCGAGTCCGGCTTCGCGGACGCCCCGTGGAGCGGCCTCGACGTGTTCGGCAACAGCTTCGACGAGGCCCGCCTGCACCCGGACGTGGACGCCCGGCAGCGCGGCCCGGCCGCGCTCTCCCCAACCTGCCTGGCCTGCCCGGTCCGCGACGTCTGCGGCGGCGGGCAGTACGCGAACCGGTACCGGGCCGGCACCGGGTTCCGCAACCCCTCGGTGTACTGCGTCGATCTGCGCAAGCTGATCACCCATGTCCGCGAGCGGGTGCTCGCGGACCTCGACCGCCTCGCCTCCGGAGCCGAAGCGGGCCGCTGATCCGGCCCCGCCCCCCAGTGTCGTAAGCTGCCGACTTCGGCGGATCTTCGCGCTCACCGGGGGCTTGCGCATGGAGTACACGGTCCTCGGCCCACCGGCCGTCGTCCACCGGCGGCGGCCCGTCCCGCTGCCCGGGCCGCGGCTGCGGGCCGCGCTCGGCCTGCTCCTGCTCCAGCAGAACCGGATCCTGAGCACCGATCAGTTCATCGACGGCCTGTGGGGCGAGCGGCCGCCGCGCACCGTCCGGCAGCAGGTGCACACCATCGTCTCCCGGCTGCGCCAGGAGCTCCCGTTCGCCGAGGCCGGCGAGGAGCACCGGCTGATCGCGGACGGCGCGGGCTACCGGTTGGTCCACCCGCCCGAGTCGCTCGACGCCACCCGCTTCTCGGCCGCGGTGGCCCACGCCCGGCAGGCCGCGGCACGCGGCGGCGAGCCGGACCCGGTGCCGCTGCTGCGCGCGGCGCTGGACCTCTGGCAGGGCGAGGCACTGGCCGGGGTCGACGCGCCGTACGCCGCGGCGTCCCGGGTCCGGCTGGACGAGGAGCGGCGGGCGGCCCACGAACTGCTCGCCGACCTGGAGTTGGACCGCTCCCGGCATCAGGTGCTGATCCCCGAACTCACCGCCCAGCTCGGCGCCCACCCGCACGCCGAGGGCATCGCCGAGCGGCTCGCCCTCGCCCTGTACCGCAGCGGACGGCAGACCGACGCGCTGGAGGTGATCCGCCGCACCCGCGCCCGTCTGGTCGAGGACTACGGACTGGAGCCCGGGCCACGGCTGCTCGGCCTGGAGCAGGCGGTGCTGCGCGACGAGGTGCCCGCGCCGGCCTCGCCCTCGCCCGCCTCGCCCGCCACTGTCCGGCTCGCCCCGGCCGAGCCCGCCCCGGGGACGCCGGCGGTGCCGCGAGCGCGCACCGAGCCGCCGCTGCCGGATCTCCAGCCGATCGACCAACTCCCGTCCGACACGCGGACGTTCACCGGCCGCTCGGCCGAGCTCGACCGGCTGCTGGCGCTGGCCCGGGAGGCCGTCGACCCGGACGCGACCACCAGCGTGGTGTGCGCGGTCGACGGCATGGCCGGGATCGGCAAGACCGCGCTGGCCGTGCACGCCGCCCACCGGGTGCGCGAGCTGTTCCCCAGTGGGCGGCTCTTCCTCGACCTGCACGGCCACACCCCGGGCGGCGAACCGCTCACCGCCGCCGAGGCGTTGGACCGCCTGCTGCGCGCGCTGGGCACCGCCCCGCAGTCGATCCCGCGCGACACCGACCAGCGGGCCGCCCTGCTCCGCTCCCGCCTCGCCGGCACCCGCACGCTCATCCTGCTCGACAACGCTGCCGGCAGCGACCAGGTGCGCCCGCTGCTGCCCGGCGGCCCCGGCTGCCTGGTGCTGGTGACCAGCCGGCGGCGGCTGACCGCGCTGGACGACGTCTACCCCGTCGGCCTGGACCTGCTCTCCGCACCGGAGGCGGCCGACCTGTTCCACCGCACCGCAGGGCCCGGCCGGGTCCCCGAGGGGCACCCCGGCGTGGCCGAACTCGTCGACCTGTGCGGCCGGGTGCCGCTGGCGGTGCGGATCACCGCGGCCCGGCTGAGGCACCGTCAGAGCCTCTGGCTGGAGGACGTGGTGGCGCAGCTGCGCGACGAGACCGGTCGGCTGGAGGGGATCCGGGACGGAGAGCGGGACCTCGCGGCGGTCTTCGACGCTTCCTGCGCGGCGCTGCCCGCCGCCGAGCGGCGGCTGTTCCGCGCGCTCGGCCTCGCTCCCGGTCCCGATGTCGACGCGGAGGCCGCCGCCTGCCTGCTCGGGACCGGCCGCTGGGTCGCCGAGGATCTGCTGGACGCGCTGCTCGACCACCACCTGCTCACCCAGCACACGCCGGGCCGCTACCGCTTCCACGACCTGGTCCGCCTGCACGCCCGGACTCCCGGCGACGACCCGGCGGCCGAGCGGGAGCGCGCCGCCGCCCTAGAACGGATGCTCGACTACTATCAGTTCACCGCCCACCTGGCCAACGCGCGGATCGCCCGCTGGGTCCGCCCCGGTGCTTCCCCCGGCTGCCCGCCGTCCGCCCGGCAGCGCGACTTCCCCGACCGGGAGTCCGCCGTGCGGTGGTTGCGCGCGGAACAGGACACCCTGCTCGCCGTCGCCCGGCGCCACCCGGCGCGGGCGATCGTGCTCAGCCGCTGCCTCGCCGCGCTGCTCGACCAGGACGGGCGCTGGGCGCCGGCCGTCGAGCTGCACCGCGCCGCGGTCGCCGCCGCGCGGGAGCTGGGCGACACCGCCGCGGAGGCCGACGCCCTCGGCGAGCTGGGCCGCCAACTGCTGGTGGCGGGCGACCAGTCGGGCGCGCACGAGCTGCACCGGCAGGCGCTGGAGATCCACCGGCGGCTCGGCGACGGCTTCGGCGAGGCCGTCGCGCTCTGGCAGTTGGGGCGCGTCGCGCACATGGCGCAGAACCACGACAGGTCCGCCGCCTACCACGAGCAGGCCCTCGCCCGGGCCCGCGAGACCGACAACCCGTTCGTCGCAGCGGGCGCCCTGTGGGGCCTGGGCCGGGTCCGGCAGATGGCCCAGGACTACGCCGGGGCGGCCGAGCTGTGCCGGCAGGCGCTGGCCGGCTACCGCGCGCTGGACGAGCCGCTCGGCGAGGCCAACGTGCTGTGGGACCTGGGGCGCATCCAGCAGGCCGCCGACGACCTGCCCGCAGCCGCGACCCTGCTGGAACAGGCCCTCGCCGTCTACCGCAGGCTCGGCCACCGCCTCGGCGAGGCGAACGCGCGCAGCGAACTCGGCCGCCTGCACCACCTGGCCGGCGACGACCACGCCGCGGCGGACCAGCTCCAGCGCGCCCTGGACGTCTACCGGCAGCTCGGCGAACGCAACGGGCCCACGATCGCCCGCCACCACCTCGCCCGGGTCCGCCTGCGCACCGGCGACCTCACCGCCGCGGCCGAACTCCTGGAGCAGGCCCTCGCGGTCTACCGCAGCGCCGGGGCCCTGCGGGAGGCGGCGAACGCGCTGCACGACCTGGCCCGGGTACGCGCCGCCCAGCACCGCTGGAGCGACGCCGCCGGACTCTGGGACGAGGCCGGCGCGCTGTACGGCAAGGTGGGCGACGAGGCCGGCGCCGCCGCCGTCCGCGCCGGACTGGAGGGCCTGCCCGCCGCCGCGACCTGACACGCCCGGTACGGGCGGTATGACGGTCTGTCGGATCTTTTGCCGGATATGGTCTGCGGGCGTCGACCCGTTCGTCCCCGGCAGTCCTGGGAGCATCCGCCATGCCGCAGCCCCAACCGGTCCTCTCCACGCTGACCGGGGCCGCCGTGTTCCTGGTGCTGGCCGTCGAGCCGGGCGGCGAGCCGGCCGTCCGCGCGCTGCTGCCCGAACTCGGCGGCCTGGCCCGATCGGTGAGCACCCGCGCCCCGCTCGACCGGCTCAGCCTGGTGCTCGGCATCGGCTCGGACGCCTGGGACCGGCTGTTCGCCGGGCCCCGCCCCGCCGGGCTGCACCCCTTCCGGGAGCTGGCCGGCCCCCGCCACCTGGCCCCCGCCACCCCCGGTGACCTGCTGGTGCACATCCGGGCCGAGCGGATGGACCTGTGCTTCGAGCTGGCCGCCCTGATCAGCCGCCGGCTCGGCGACGCGGTCACCGTGGCCGACGAGACGCACGGCTTCCGGTACTTCGACTGCCGCGACCTGATCGGCTTCGTCGACGGCACCGAGAACCCGGTCGGCCAGGACGCCGCCGACGCGGTGCTGATCGGCGACGAGGACCCGGAGTTCGCCGGCGGCAGCTACGTCATCGTGCAGAAGTACCTGCACGACATGGCCGGTTGGCACGGGCTCGGCACCGAGCGCCAGGAGCTGGTCATCGGCCGCACCAAGCTCGACAACGTCGAACTCGACGACGCCGCCAAGCCCGCCGACTCGCACGTCGCGCTGAACACCGTCACCGGCCCGGACGGCGAGGACCGCGACATCTGGCGGCTCAACATGCCGTTCGGCTCGTTCACCGACGGCGGCGAGTGCGGCACCTACTTCATCGGCTACGCCCGCGACCCGTGGGTGACCGAGCAGATGCTCCGCAACATGTTCCTCGGCCGCGGACCCGCCGCCCACGACCGGCTGCTGGACTTCTCCACCGCCGTCACCGGCACCTTCTTCCACGTGCCCAGCGCGGACTTCCTGAACGACCCGCCGCCCGCCCCCGGCCTCGCCGCGCCCCGCGCTGCCGCCGACACCCCGTCCACGCCGGCCGCCGGGGACGGCAGTCTCCGCATCGGCAGCCTGAAGAGGAGCACCGCACCGTGAACAACCTGCACCGCGAGCTGGCGCCCGTCTCCGCCGCCGCCTGGGCCGAGATCGAGGAGGAGGCCCGGCGGACCTTCAAGCTGCACCTGGCCGGCCGCCGGGTCGTCGACCTGCTCGGGCCGGACGGCCCGGAACTCGCCGCGATCGGCACCGGCCACCTCAGCGACATCACCCCGCCCGGCGAAGGCGTGCGCGCCCGGGCCCGGGAGTGCCGGCCGCTGGTCGAGCTGCGGGTGCCGTTCGAGGTCACCCGGGCGGCCGTCGACGACGTGGAGCGCGGCTCGAAGGACTCCGACTGGGACCCGGTCAAGGACGCCGCCCGCGCCATCGCGCTGGCCGAGGACCGGGCGATCTTCAACGGCTACGCCGCCGCCGGGATCACCGGCATCCGCGACGGCGCCAGCAACACCCCGGTCGCGCTGCCGGAGGACATCCGCGACTACCCCAACGCGGTCAGCCGCGCCCTGACCGTGCTGCGGCTGGCCGGCGTCGGCGGCCCCTACTCGCTGCTGCTCGGCGCGGACGCCTACACCGCCGTCAACGAGACCTCCGACCACGGCTACCCCGTCCACAACCACCTGGCCCGGCTGCTCGACGGCGAGATCATCTGGGCCCCCGCCATCGAGGGCGCGGTGCTGCTCTCCGCCCGCGGCGGCGACTTCGAGCTGCACCTGGGCGAGGACCTGTCGATCGGCTACCTGTCGCACGACGAGGCCACCGTCCGGCTCTACCTCCAGGAGTCGCTGACCTTCCAGCTGCACACGGCCGAGGCGGCGGTGACCCTCACCGGAGCCTGACGGAGCGTCAACTCATGTCTGAGGCAGCGGAATCGGGCCAAACTCGGCGCATCCCTTCCCGGCGGCGGGCGGCCGGCCCCACCATGTGACTGCACTGTGTAGCCGCTGCGTCACCAGGCGGAGCCGGCCGGTGGGAGCCGCCCCGTGCGGACCTCAGGTGGGGGGAGCATCGCCATGTCGTCCTCGTCCGTTCCGAGATGTCCCGTCCTCGATCCGTCGGGCAGCGCGATGCACGCCGAGGCCGCCGTGCTGCGCGCCCGGGGGCCGGCGGTGCTGGTCGAGCTCCCCGGGTCCGTCCACGCCTGGTCGGTGACCCGGCACGCCGTCATCCAGGCGCTGACCGGCGACCCCCGGGTCTCCCGCGACTTCCGCCGGCACTGGCCGGGAGTGGCCGACGTCCCGGAGGGCTGGGCGCTGGGCCCGGTGGCCTTCCAGGACAGTTTCGCCAACACCCACGGCGCCGAGCACCACCGGGCGCGGGGCCGGATCGCCCCGGCCTTCTCGCCGCGCCGGGTGGAGGCGATGCGCCCGCAGGTCCAGGCGACGGCGGACCGCCTGGTCGAGGCGATCGGCGCGCTGCCGCCGGGGGAGCGCGTCGACCTGCGGCAGGCCCTGTCGCTGCCGCTCACCATGACGGTCATCTGCGACCTGTTCGGGGTGCCCGAGTACCTGCGCGCGGCGATCGGCCACGCGATCGACACCCTGCTCGACTCCACCCTCGCCCCGCCGGAGATGCTCGCCGCGCAGGCCGAACTCCACGACCGGCTCAGCGAGTTCATCGCCCACAAGCGGGCCCACCCGGCGGCCGACCTGACCGGCGACCTGCTGCTGTCGGCCGGCCCCGGCGAGCAGCCGATGTCCGAGCCGGAGCTGATCGGCACCATGTTCGCGATGATCGGCGCGGGGTACGAGACCGCCGTCAACCTGATCACCAGCGCCGTCCACGCCCTGCTCACCCACCCCGAGCACCTCGACCGGCTGCGCGCGGGCACCGTCGGCTGGACGGACGTGATCGAGGAGACGCTGCGGGTCGAGGGCCCGGTGATGCACCTCCCGCTGCGGTACGCGGTCGAGGACATCGACCTCGGTGAGGGCGTCGTCATCCCCAAGGGCGATCCGATCATCATCGGTTTCGCCGCCGCCGGGCGGGACCCGCTGGTCCACCCGGACCGCCCGGACGCGTTCGACCCGACCCGGGCGGACAAGGCGCACCTCGCCTTCGGCTTCGGCCCGCACTTCTGCCTCGGCGCGCACCTCGCCCGGCTGGAGGCGCAGATCGCGCTGACCACGCTGTTCGCGCGGCTGCCCGAGCTCGCGCTCGCCGACCCCGGGCAGGAGCCCACCCGCGTCCAGTCGATGATGGTCAACGGCCTGGTGGGGCTGGAGGTGGTCCCGCGCCCCCGGAGCACGGCGGAGTGAGCCGCGAACCGCTCGGTAGGGTTGAAGCATGAACAACCCAGGAGGCGGTGTGCGGCAGTACCGGGCGATGGTGGCGGTGGGGGACTCGTTCACCGAGGGCATGTGCGACGACGTGCTGCCCGACGGGCAGTTCCGCGGCTGGGCGGACCGGGTCGCCGAGGCGCTCGCCGCCGAGGGGGACGGGTTCCGCTACGCCAACCTGGCGGTGCGCGGGAAGCTGATCGGCCAGATCCGGGCCGAGCAGGTGGACCTGGCGGCGGCGATGGACGCCGACCTGGTGACGCTGGCCGGCGGGCTGAACGACGTGCTGCGGCCGGGGTGCGACGTGGACGAGGTCGAGCTGCGGCTCGGCGAGTGCGCCGAACTGCTGGTCGCGGACGGCCGCACGGTGGTGATGTTCACCTCGACCGACCCGACCCGGCGGCTCGCCGGGAGCTCCCGGCTGCTGCCCGCGATCCTGCGGATGAAGGGCTTCGTGCAGCGGCTGGTGGAGCAGAACCCGGGCCGGGTGGTGCTGGTCGACCTGTTCTCGGCGCCGGTCTTCGACGACCGCCGGCTGTGGGCGGAGGACCGGCTGCACCTCTCGCCGGAGGGCCACCGGCGGGTCGCGCTGGCGGTGCTGGAGGCGCTCGGCCGCCCGTCCGGCGAGGACTGGCGGGCGCCGCTGGCCGAGCCGGACACCCGCGGCCGCGGGCAGAAGCTGCGCGAGGACGTCCGCTGGCTGGGCGCCCACCTCGGCCCGTGGATCGGCCGCCGCCTGCGCGGCCGCTCCTCCGGCGACGGCCGCCCGGCCAAGCGCCCCGAGCTGCTGCCTTTCGAGGCCTGACGGCCCGTCAGGACGGCGTGATGGTGATCCCGACCGTGCCGGACGCGCCGCGGCGCAGCTTGCTGCCGTACACCGTGAGGCGGCCGATCAGGCCGTACTTGCGGCCGAGCAGCGTGCGGTAGCGGGCGGTGGTCTCCGGGTCGGCGAGCACGGCGGTGGCCGGGACGGGCTCGCCGGTTGGGTTGCCGCGCAGGTCGCACGGGCCGACCAGGACCGCGCTGTTGCGGCGGATCCGCTTGACCTTCCAGGAGTCGGCGACGGTCCACACCCCGAGGGTGTCGCCGTCGCGGACCATCCAGACCGGAGTCGGCACGCCGGTGCCGTCCTTCTTGTAACTGGTGATCAGCAGGTACTTGCCGGCGGCGAGCCGGTCCAGCGGGGTGTCGGCCATGCGTGGGAGTGTACGGCCGGCGCGCCGACGGGGCGTCAGGCGGCCTGCACCGGATCGGGCCGCGCGGGGCTGGCGGCCGGGTGGGGCTCGGCGGCGGGGGAGACGGTGGCCCGCCACAGCCGGGCGGCGGACCAGGCGCCGGCGGTCAGCAGCAGCCCGTTGCGGGCCAGGATGACGACGGTCGGCCGCCAGCCGCCGACCTGCATCGCGTCGAAGAACAGCGGGTAGTCGATGGTGGTGATGCCGATCGCCGGGAGCAGCAGCAGCGCGATCGGCCGCTGGCAGCTCTCCCGGACGGTCAGGCAGACCGCGGCCAGCCCGATCAGCCAGATCAGGTACTGCGGGGAGATCACCCGGCTGGTGACGGTGAACAGCAGGACGGCGCTGAGCGCGGCGTCGTACGGGGTGGCGGAGGTCCAGCGGCGGGCGCGCAGCCGCCACAGCAGCAGCCAGCCGAACGCGGCGGCGGTGAGCAGCAGCGAGAGCTGGGAGACCCGGTGGACGTGCGGGCCGAGGAACTCCAGCGAGCCGTAGTGCTGCTCCACCTCGCCGGGCCAGCCGTACAGCCGGGCGACCTGCAGGGCGCTGCCGCCGAGCGACTCGATCTCCACGCCGCGGCCGCGCTGGGCGTGCAGGAAGTCGAAGGTGTGCGCGAAGAGCGCGGCGAGCACCAGCAGCAGGGCGAGGGCGGAGAGCGCGGTGGCGGTCCAGGCCTGGCGGGTGGTGCGGCCGCGCGGGGTGCCGAGCACGGTCAGCGCGGGCCAGACCTTGACCAGGGCGCCGATCCCGGCGAGCGCGCCGGCCAGCCGGGGCCGGGCGGGCAGCAGCAGGAGCGCGGCCATCGCCAAGGCCGTGACCGGCAGGTCGTAGCGGCCGAACGGCAGGCCGAGCAGCAGCGGCAGGGCGAGCGCCCACAGCCAGGCGCCCGCGGTGGAGCGCCCGGGCCGGGCCCGCCCGGAGCGCAGCGCGACCGCCAGCAGCAGGGCCTGCGCCGCGGCGTCGGTGAGCAGCATCAGCAGCACGAAGGCCTGAAGGTACGTCAGGAACGGCAGTGCGCCGGGAGCGAGCATCGGCAGCGCCGCGCCGGGCGGGTACTGCCAGGTCACGTCGTCGACCGGGAAGGTGCCGGTGCGCAGCACCTGGTACCAGCCGTGGTAGATCCGGTGCACCTCGATGGCGGGTTCGGCCTTGCCGGAGCGGAGCAGTCCGATCATCAGCATCCGGCTGGCCAGCCAGTAGGCGCCGAGGGTGAGCACCTCGCGGGGCCAGCTGGCGGGGCGGTTCCAGCGGTACGGCGCGGCCGGCGGGGTGGTGACCTGGATCGGGGCCTGCGCCACCGCGTCCTCCAACTCTGCCGAGTGACCATGCGATCTCTCTCATATCAGACGAATGGGGCGGGTTGATCCCGGCGGCGGCGCGTGTCCCCGCGCGTCCCCGGAACGCGCCACGCCAGGGCGGTCCACCCGGCCCGCCGGATTCCGTCGGCCGGACCTGCCAGAATGCACGGCGACAGTGCGCATGCGGGTGAGGGTGCGCAAGCGAGTCAGGAAAGGGTGACCGGCATCGTGACCATGCCCGTCGAACGCAAGATCGCCGAGGAGCTGGGCGTCCGCGAAGGCCAGGTGAAGGCGGCCGTCGAGCTGCTCGACGGCGGCTCGACCGTCCCCTTCATCGCCCGGTACCGCAAGGAGGTCACCGGCGCCCTCGACGACACCCAGCTGCGCACCCTGGAGGAGCGGCTGCGCTACCTGCGCGAGCTGGAGGAGCGCCGCGCCGCGGTGCTGGAGTCGATCGCGGCGCAGGGCAAGCTGGACGACGCGCTGCGCGCCCAGATCCTCGCCGCCGACTCCAAGGCCCGGCTGGAGGACATCTACCTCCCCTACAAGCCGAAGCGCCGCACCAAGGCGCAGATCGCCCGCGAGGCCGGCCTGGAGCCGCTCGCCGACACCCTGCTCGCCGACCCGGGCCAGGACCCGGCCGCGCTCGCCGCGACCTTCCTGAACGAGCAGGTCGCCGACGCCCCCGCCGCCCTGGACGGCGCCCGCGCCATCCTGGTCGAGCGCTTCGGCGAGGACGCCGACCTGGTCGGCTCGCTGCGCGAGCGGATGTGGACCCGCGGCCGCCTGGTCGCCACCGTCCGCGACGGCAAGGAGCAGGACGGCGCCAAGTTCGCCGACTACTTCGACTTCGCCGAGCCGTTCACCAGGCTCCCCTCGCACCGCATCCTGGCGATGCTGCGCGGCGAGAAGGAGGAGGTGCTCGACCTCGAACTCTCGCCGTACGACGGCGACCAGGAGGCCGACCTGCCCGGCGCGAGCGACTACGAGCAGCGGATCGCCGCCCGCTTCGGCATCGCCGACCGCGGCCGCCCCGCCGACAAGTGGCTCACCGACACCGTCCGCTGGGCCTGGCGCACCCGCGTCCTGGTCCGGCTCGGCATCGACCTGCGCACCCGGCTGCGCGGCGCGGCCGAGGACGAGGCGGTGCGGGTGTTCGCCGCCAACCTGCGCGACCTGCTGCTCGCCGCCCCGGCCGGCACCCGCGCCACCATGGGCCTCGACCCGGGCTTCCGCACCGGCGTCAAGGTCGCCGTCGTCGACGCCACCGGCAAGGTGCTCGCCCACGAGACCGTCTACCCGCACCAGCCCGCCAACAAGTGGGACGCGGCCGTGCACACCCTCGCGGTGCTCGCCGCGAAGCACGGCGTGGACCTGGTCGCGATCGGCAACGGCACCGCCTCCCGGGAGACCGACAAGCTCGCCGTCGACCTGATCAAGCGTCACCCCGAGCTGGGGCTGACCAAGGTGATGGTCAGTGAGGCCGGCGCGTCGGTGTACTCCGCCTCCGCCTTCGCGGCCCAGGAGCTGCCCGGACTGGACGTCTCGATCCGCGGCGCCGTCTCCATCGCCCGCCGCCTGCAGGACCCGCTGGCCGAGCTGGTCAAGATCGACCCCAAGTCGATCGGCGTCGGCCAGTACCAGCACGACCTGAGCGAGCTGAAGCTCTCGCGCTCCCTGGACGCCGTGGTCGAGGACTGCGTCAACGCGGTCGGCGTGGACGTCAACACCGCCTCCGCCCCGCTGCTCACCCGGGTCTCCGGCATCACCGGCACGCTCGCCGACAACATCGTCGCCCACCGCGACGCCAACGGGCCGTTCCGCACCCGCAAGGCGCTCAAGGACGTCGCCCGGCTCGGCCCGAAGGCGTTCGAGCAGTGCGCCGGCTTCCTGCGCATCCCCGACGGCGACGACCCGCTGGACGCCTCCGCGGTCCACCCCGAGGCCTACCCCGTGGTGCGCCGCATCCTCACCGCCACCGGCGGCGACCTGCGCGCCCTGATCGGCAACGGCGCGGTGCTCCGCTCGCTGCGGGCCGCCGACTTCGCCGACGACACCTTCGGCGTGCCGACCGTCACCGACATCCTCGGCGAGCTCGACAAACCCGGCCGCGACCCGCGCCCCGCCTTCCAGACCGCCACCTTCAAGGACGGCGTCGAGAAGATCGCCGACCTCGAGGTGGGCATGATCCTGGAGGGCGTGGTCACCAACGTCGCCGCGTTCGGCGCCTTCGTCGACATCGGCGTCCACCAGGACGGCCTGGTGCACGTCTCCGCGCTGTCCAGGAACTTCGTCAAGGACCCGCGCGAGGTGGTCAAGCCCGGCGACATCGTCCGCGCCAAGGTCACCGCCGTCGACGTCCCGCGCAAGCGGATCGGCCTCACCCTGCGCCTCGACGACGACACCACTCCGGGCGCCGGGCCCGGCCGCCGCGACGGCGGACGGGACGGGGGTCGCGACGGTGGCCGCGACGGCGGCCGTGGGGAGGGCCGTGACGCCGGTCGGGGCGGCAACCAGCGCGACTCCCGGCCGCCCCGCCAGGACCGCCGCGGCAACGACCGCGCCCAGGCCCCCGCGCCCGCCAACAGCGCCATGGCCGACGCGCTGCGCCGGGCCGGCCTGACCAAGTAGCGCCCCCGGCAGCCGAGTTGCCGCCCGGGCCGACCGCGATCGGTCGGCCCGGGCCGGTCCGGCGTGGGACCCTGGCGGCATGGCCCTGGTCCCTGTTCCCGCGGAGCCGATCACGCCCGACCCGGTGCGCGCGGTGCCGGACACGCTGCTCACCCAGTCCTGGCTCGACCTGTCCTTCCTGCACTGGGCCGTCGACCCCGCGGACGTCGCGCCGCTGCTGCCGGCCGGGACCGTGCCCGACACCCACGACGGGCTCAGCTACGTCGGCCTGGTGGCGTTCCGGATGCACCGGGTGGGATGGCTGCGGCTGCCGGGCATCCCCTACCTCGGCACCTTCCCGGAGACCAACGTCCGGCTCTACTCGGTCGACCGGCACGGGCGGCGCGGCGTGGTGTTCCGCTCGCTGGAGGCCTCCAGGCTCCTGCCGGTCGCGGTGGCCCGCAGCGCCTTCCGGCTGCCCTACACGTGGGCCGGGATGGCGATCCGCCGCGAGGGCGCGACCATCAGCTACACCAGCCGCCGCCGCTGGCCCGGACCGCGCGGGGCGCGCAGTCGGATCACGGTCCGCGTCGGTGCGCGGATCGAGCGGCCGACCGGACTCGAACACTTCCTGACGGCCCGTTGGGGCCTGCACGTCGCCGCGTACGGGCGGACGCTGTACCTGCCCAACACCCATCCGCGCTGGCCGCTGCACCGGGCGGAACTCCTCGACTTCGAGGACGAGTTGGTGGCCGCGGCCGGGCTCCCGGCGCCGGACGGGCCGCCGGTGAGCGTGCTGTACTCGCCCGGCGTGCCGGTCCGCTTCGGCCGTCCGGCGGACGCTCCCGGGCGCTGAACACCCGCCCCGCGGCGGCGGATCCGAACAGTTTCAGAATTTCCGTGCGATTTCTGTTATCCCCTGTGGTTCCAGGGATCTCCCATGTGTCGGCACTCACCACATCCCTCGTCGGCCGACAAGGAGACCCATGTCGCGCAAGATCCCATCGCACCGCCGTCGCAGCCCCCGCGGACGACTGTTCACCGCGACCGCCCTCACCGCGGGACTGATCGCCGGCGCCCTCACCATCGGCACCGTGGTGGAGGGCGGCCGGGACCTGCACACCTCGGCGGACGCCGCGGTGGTGCAGGAGGTGGAGCCGACCTCGGCCACCGCCCCGCTGCACCACGACACGCCCGTCCCGGTCACCTCCGTCCCCAAGGACGACCCGGCACGCGGACTGGTCTACGGCGGCCTCGTCCCGGCTGCCAGCGGCGACCGCTGCGTCGGCGTCTTCAAGGCCGACAGCGAAGGGCAGTGCACCCACGGACCGGACGCCCCACCGCCCGGCGTGGACGTGCACAAGGACACCCCGCCGGCCGTCACCGGGGAGCAGAAGCCCGCCGACCTGGTGCCGACCGGCGGCGACGCGCCCGCCGCCGCGGACCTGCTGGCCGACGCGCCGCCCGTCCTCGACCTGCAGACCGGCCAGTCGCTGGCCGGGCCCACCGCGGGCACCGGAACCCCCGCCGCCGCGGCGCCGGCCGCGGCCGACGGCTCCAAGGTGGTCTGCGACGGCGACGGCACCACCGGCAACCGCGTGCAGGTGCTGTACGTGCACGCCCCGGGCAAGGACCGGTTCGGGCAGTACCTCGCCTCCTTCAAGAAGTGGGCGGCGGACACCGACGTCATCTACAACGCCAGCGCCCAGGAGACCGGCGGCGTCCGGCACATCCGGTTCGTCACCGAGGCCGACTGCTCGGCGGCGGTGCTGGACGTCGAGCTGCCCGCCGCGGCGATGCAGGAGTTCGGCGCCTCCAACAAGGCGCTCGCCGGGCAGGGCTTCAACCGCCAGGACCGCAAGTACATGATCTTCGCGGACGCGGACGTGTACTGCGGCATAGGCACCTTCGCGGGCGACGAGCGCCCGGGCCAGGACAACCAGTCGAACTTCGGCCCGTCCTACGGCCGCACCGACAGCGGCTGCTGGAGCGGCTCCACCGCCGCCCACGAGCTCGGCCACAACCTCGGCGCCGTCAACAACAGCGCCCCGCACACCAGCAAGGGCGGCCACTGCGTCGACGAGTGGGACATCATGTGCTACTCCGACTCGCCGTACTACCCGAAGATGCAGACCCTCTGCCCCAACCGGGCCGAGGACGAGCGCCTCGACTGCAACCACGACGACTACTTCAACACCGACCCGCAGCCGGGCAGCTACCTGGCCACGCACTGGAACATCGCCAACAACCGCTTCCTGTTCGCGAACGGCGGCACCAACCCGACGCCGACCCCGACTCCCACCCCGACCCCGACGCCGACCAAGTCGGCCTCGCCCAGCCCGAGCACGACCACCCCGAGCCCGACGCACTCCGCGACGGACGGCCCCACCAGCCCGGCGCCGAGCCCGACCGGCCCGACCACCGCGCCCAAGGTGACGGTCGGTCAGACCACCGCCGTCTCCGCGCTGCTCAGCTGGCCGGCGGTCGCCGGAGCCCGCGGCTACGACGTCCAGGTCAACGGCCGCTCGCTGGCCGTCGTCACCTCCACCGTCGTCCGCCTGGTCAACCTGAAGCCGGACACCGCGTACAAGGTCGCCGTCGCCGTCCAGGACGCCGGCGGCAAGGTCGGCAAGCCCGGCCCGGCCACCGCCTTCCGCAGCCTGAAGGCCGCCGGACCCGCCCCGACCACCCCCGGCACCCGCTACCTGGTCATCAACAACCTCACCGGACAGGCCGCCGACATGTGGGGCGGCTCCACCCGCGACGGCGCCGTGCTGATCGGCTACCAGCGGACCGGCTACGCCAACCAGCAGTGGCTGTTCGACGACGCGGGCGACGGCTACGTCCGGATCCGCTCGGTCAAGTCCGACAAGTGCCTCCAACTCGGCGGCGCCGCGGTCGCCGGCCAGTACGTGGCGCAGCAGCCGTGCTCGGCCGCCGACGCCCAGAAGTGGCGGATCGGCGCCGCGGACCACTGCTACGCGCTGACCGCCAAGGACTCCACCCTCGTCCTCGGCACCAGCAAGCGCTGGTACTACGGCGGCTGGCTGCTGGAGCTGCAGCAGCCCAACGGGCAGGCGTACCAGAACTGGAGCGTCCAGGCCGCGTCCTGACGGCCCGGCACCACCGGCGGGGCGGGAGCGCGCGCTCCCGTCCCGCCCCGTCCGCTCTCCGCGATGACCTCACGAACGATCAGGAGCTCCCCGACGTGCGCCTGCGCAGCCTCGCCACCGCCCTCACCACCACCGCCCTCGCGGGCCTCACCGTGCTCGGCGCGGGACAGCCGGCCGGCGCCCACGGCGACACCATCGCCTTCGCCGTCACCAGCCTGGTCGACGGCCACCTCACGGTGACCGCCACCTGGCAGAACGACCACGACCCGGTCGACGAGAAGGTCGCCGGCGCCGTGAACGCCACCAGCGCGGACGGGCGCGCCCTCGGCCCCTGGCCGCTGGTGGCCGTCGCCGGACCGCCCGGGATCTACACCACCGCCCGCCAACTGCCGCCCGGACACTGGAAGGTGGTCGTCGAGTCCGGGTTCCCCACGCTCGGCCGCGGCGAGGCGGAACTCGACGTCACCGCGCTGCCCGCCGACCCGCCGAGCAGCCCGGCGGCCGCCACCGCCACGCCCACGCAGGGGCCGAGCGCCTCCACCGCCCCCACGGTGCGGGCGGCCGACCCGGCCCCGGCGAAGGCCGGGACGCCGACCTGGGTGGTGGCCGTCGCCGCCGCGGTCGCCGCCACGCTGGTGGTCGGCGCCCTCCTGCTCGCCCGCCGCCGCCCGACCCGCTGAGCGACTCGCCTCAGGTGGCGGAGTGCGACTCCACCGCCAGGGCGACGAGTTCGGCCCACCAGGGTTCGCGATGGTGGGTGAGGAGGTGCTGGGCCTCGGCGGGGGTCACGGGGCGGACCTCGACGACCTGCTCGCCGTCGGCGGGGTTGGTGGGGGCCGAGTCGAGGACGACCTCGGCCCAGCCCCAGAGCCAGGCCTTGACCGGGTGGGGCTGCCAGGGGCGGTAGGGGACGGGCCCGTCGGCGACGGCGCGGTGGGCGCCGATCCAGGTGGGCGGGCCGGCCAGGCTCGCGCCCGCCTCCTCGCGCAACTCCCGCTCCAGGCAGGACTCCACGCTCTCCTCGGCCTCCCGGGTACCGCCCGGGAGGAACCAGTGGCCGCGGGTGTCCCGGCACAGCACCACCCGGCCCTCGACGAAGCCCACCAGGTGGATGTTGGTGATCAGCTCGTCGGCCGGCAGCTGCACCGAGAACTGGGCGTCGATGCCGCCCCACTCCCATCGCTGCGGTGCGTGCAGCGCGGGGAACCTGGCTGCCAGGTCGGCGGTCTCGGCCGCGGTCCGGTGTGTGGTCAGGGGCTGTGCCGTCTCTCGCTGAGTCATCTCCGTCATTGATCGATCGTAGTCCTGACCGGCCGCCACCGGGCCCGGCCGGTCACTCCGGCTGACGGAACGTCACCCGGATGTGTCATCACGTCAATCAGCCGCGCCGATCCGTCACCCGCCCGTGGTCTCCCGCTCACCCGGCCGGCGGTGACGCCGCCTCGGGAACGGTGACGCCACCGCCGTCGGCGGCGTCACCGGGACGCGCGGTCACTCCCGGACGGTGAGCACCTCGTACGCCGCCGCCCGCACCTCCGGCTCCGGGTGGACCCGCAGCACGCCGAGCAGCTCCCGCCAGCCGCCGGACCAGTCGTGGCGCGGCCCCAGCCGGGCGGCCGCCGACACCGCCAGCAGTCCGGGCACCAGCGCGCCGCGCTCGGCGAGCGCCCGCACCGGGGCGATCGCCGCCGCGGGCGGCAGCTCACCGCCCGCGATGGCCATGCCGAGCCGCTCCGCCATCCGCCCGGCCAGCACCGGCCGACCGTCCAGCGCGGCGGCCAACCGGTCCAGGTCCGCGGCGAAGTCCGGCCCCGCCGGGTCCGTCACCCGTACCAGCAGGGTGGTGCGGACCGCCAACAGCTCCTGGTGGCCCGCCAGTTGGTCGGCGAGCGCGAGCAGCGCCGACCGGTGCGAGGGGTCGCGCTCGATCCCCGCCAGCGACTCGATCCGCTGCCGGGCCGGCAGGTCCCGCAGCGCGGAGGGCCCGGGTTCCGCCTGCCCGTCGGCGGTCAGCAGCATCGCCACCGCCCGCCCGAACAGGCTGCCGGGCGCCGCCCCGCCGACGGGGTGGGCCTGGCCGGAGACCGCCAGCCGGCGCAGCGCCTCCGCCGCCTGCCGCCAACGGCCGCGGTCGTCCAGGTCGGCGACCAGCTCCGGCAGCGGATCGGCCGCCGCGGGCACGTACCCGGCCCAGGTCGGCAGGATCGCGATGGCCGCCCGGGCCGCCGCCTGGTCCGGGTCGGCGGACGGCCGGGTCGCGACCGCCGCCACCAGGGCGGCGTAGCGCGCGTGGTGCCGGGACTCCAGCCGGAACGGCGTCACCCCGAGCACCGCCCGCCGCACCTGCGGCTCCGGGGCGTCGGCGGCCTCGGCGAGCAGGGCCCAGACCGGCTCGGCGTCCAGCAGGCCGGAGGTCCAGGCGGCCGCGGCGGCCCGCACGTCCGGGTGCTGGCCGGGTGCGTGGAAGGCCGCGGCGAGCAGCTCGGCGGCCTGCGCGGGCGGCAGGAACCGGGCGGCCAGCCGCACCGCCTCCTTGCGCGAGGTGACCTTGACGCCCTCGGTGCGGGTCGCCAACTCGTGGAGAACGGCCACGAGTCGGTCCGGCGGGGCGAACCGGGCGGCCCGCCCGGCGGCGTGGACCGCGACCCGGGCCCGGTCGTCGCCGGCGTGCGCCAGCAGCTCCGGCAGTGCGGCGGCCGGGTCGTCCGTCCACGGCAGCGCGCCGAGCGCCGCCTCGGCGAGCAGGGTGTCGCCGTCGTCGAGGTGGCGTCGCACCAGGCGCCGCCCGTGGTGCGGCAGCAGCGCCGCCCGGCCGATCGCCGAGGCCCGCTCGGTGCCGCTGCGCTCCGGGTCGGCGGCGATCGCGGCGAGGAAGCCGGCCAGCCGCTCCACCTGCCGGGGCAGCCAGCGGTCCGCGTCGTACGCCTCCGGCAGCGGACGCAGCTCGCCGCGGCGCAGGAACCGCCCGTACGGCGGGGCGTCGGCCAGCAGCAGGTCCAGCAGGTCGGTGCGGACCCGGCCCAGGTGGCGTCGGACCCGCCACAGCACCACCGCGGAGGGTTCGATCTCGATCGCGGTCAGGATCCGCTCACCGCGGCCGCGGCGCGGCTCCAGCCAGAGGTCCAGCGCGGTGGTGAACTCCTCGTCCCGCCCGGTGCGCAGCACGCCCAGCAGCCGCTCGCCGAGTTCGGGCAGCAGTTCGGCGCGCCGCCCGAGCGCCCGGACCAGCGCGAACAGCAGGGCGTGCCGCCCGTGCCGGTCCTCCCGGTCCAGCCACGGCCGCAGCGCGTCCAGCACCTGCTTCTGCTGGCCGCGCCGGAGCTTGCCCTCCAGTGAGCCGAGGGCCAACGCGCCGGTGCGGGCGGTCAGTTGCTCCACCGTCTCGAGCGCCCAGCCGAGCAGCGCGGGCCGCTCGCCGGTGGGGTGCGCACGCAGCACGGCGAGCGCCAGCGTGCCGAGCGCGCTCCGGCTCGCCGCGGAGAGGTCCCGGGCGGCCAGCGCCTCGGTGGCCAACTGGCGGAGCGGTTCGGAGTGTTCGTCGGTGAGGCGGTACGCCGGGAAGCCGGTGGCGAGTGCGGTCAGGGCGGCCTGACGGACCGGGTCCCGCTCGTTGCGGACCCGGCGCAGTTCGGCGAGCAGGCCGGAGGTGGCCGCCGGGTCGGCGTCGGCGGCCGCGACGGCCACCAGGTGCCGCCAGGCGGCGGCGCGCTCGTCCGCGTCCGGCCGGCGGGTGGCGGCCAGCAGTTCCGGACGTGCGTCGGCGGGCGGCAGCAGGGCCGTCAGGTGGCGCAGCTCCCGCTCCTCGCGCCCCTGTGCGAGCGCCTCCTCGCGCAGCCGGCGGACCTCCGCCCAGCGCCGCTCGCGCGGCAGCAGCTTCAGCACCTGGTCCGTCAACTGTGCTTCGGTGAGCGGCAGTTCGCCGCGCGCCAGGTCCAGGAAGGCGGACCGGCGGGACGGCGGGAGTGCGCGCAGCAGGGCGGCCAGCCGGTGCGGCTCGGCCAGCCAGCGGCGGCCCAGCGCGGGCAGCGCCGCCGGTTCGGCGCGGGCGAGCAGGCGCAGCGCGGCGCGGGAGGGCAGCGGCGACCAGTGCCGCGGGGCGCGGTCCGGGTGGGCCAGCCAGGCGGTGGCGCGCTCCACGTCGAGCCGGGCCAGGTGGCCGAAGCTCGCGGCGAGCCGGCTGGAGAAGTAGCGCGGGCCGAAGCGCTCCAGCAGCTCCAGCACCCGGGCGGGCCGGAGCGGCAGGGCCTCCAGGACGCTGTCGTCGTGCTGCTGCCACCACCCGCTGCGGTCCTCCGTCGGCCAGCCGGCGAGCTCGCGCTCGGCGTGGTCCAGCACCAGGTCGGGATGCCAGGTGGCCAGCCGGTACCAGGAGTTGACGGCGTGTGCGAGGCCCGGAAGCTCGGCGGCGATCACCGCGGGGGAGCAGGCCGGCAGCAGCGCCGCGGCCTCCGCCGCGCCCCAGTGCTCCCGCACCTGCGGCAGCAGGCGCTCGGCGAGCGCCGTCCGCCGGCCGAGCACCACCGCGTTCCGCAGACCGGCGCGGACCTCCATCGACCCGTCCCGGTACGCGGCCACCACCGCCTCGTCCGGCACCGGCAGGTCCCGCACCGCGCGGATCGCCCGCCCGCGCACCTCCCGGTCCGGATGCGTGAGCCACCCCGCCAGCCGGTCGGTCCGGGCCGCGACCACCGCCGCGAACACGGCCAGCCGCAGCTCGAACCAGCCCCGTCCGGCCAGCTCCTCGATCAGCGCGTCGACCTCGGCGGGCGACGCCTCCCGCACCGCCCGGGCCAGCAGCGTGTTCCGCTCGCGGTAGGGGAGCGGGTCCAGGGCGGCGAGGAGGCGATCGGCGTCGAGTCGAGACATGCGGGTCATTCTGGCGGACGACCGGCGGCGGTGGCCTGCGAGTTTCCACCGCCGACGGGAACGCCCCAGGGGAACGCCCCGCCGGGAGCGGGTCGCGGCGGGGCGTCTCCTGGCGGGGCGTCAACTCGCGGAGTTCAGCCCGCTCAGCCCTTGTACTGGGCGAAGATCTTGGAGAACTCGTACGGCGACTGCGTCACGTTGGTGCACTTGTAGAGCGGGCCGCCGGTGCACGCCGCGGCGTCGCGGGTCATCTCCCAGAAGGCCAGTTCGCCGAGGTGGTGCTGCTGGGCGAAGGTGACGAGCTGCTGGGCGTCGGCCTGGTTGTAGATGCCGTGGTCGTCGTTCTCGCCGAGCATCGGGGTGATGCCGGTCATCGCCCACAGCTGGGCGTCGGTCTTGGCGGGGTAGAGCGTCGCCAGCTGGTCGTGGGTGCTCTGGCCGGCCTGGACGGCGTCGGTGCCGTAGTCGGTGGTGGGCCGGTTGTAGTCCATCGCCATCACGTTGACCACGTCCACGGTGACGCCGGCGTCGCGGGCCGAGCGGACCACGCTGACGCCGTCCGCGGTGAGGCCCTCGGGGAGCACCGGCAGGGTCAGCGAGACCTTGAGGCCGGGGTGGGCCTGCTGGAGCTTGGCGAGCGCGGCGGAGCGGCGGGTGTTGGCGGCGGAGTCGACCACCGCGGTGCCCTCGATGTCGAAGTCGACGTACTTCAGGTCGTAGGCCTTGACCACGGCGTCGTACTCGGCGAAGAGCGAGTCCACGGTGGAGCAGGCCTGGGCGAGTTCGGTGCCGGAGGCGCCGCCGAAGGAGACCTTGACGTCGCCGCCCGCGGCGCGCAGCGCGTCGATCTGGTCCTTGGCCCAACCGGTGCGCGGGTCGTAGGCGTTGAACCAGGTGGCCTTGCAGCCGTTGGAGGTGACGAAGGCCAGCGTGAAGGACTTCAGGTTGCCCGCGGCGGCCATGTCCTTGAGCACGGGGGTGGGCCAGGAGCCCATGTCCACGTACGGTGCGACCGGCAGCGCCACGCCCGGCGGCGGGGTGGTGGTGGCGGACTGGCTCGGGCTGGCGCTCGGGGACGCCGACCGGGAGGGCGAGGCCGAGGCGCTGGGGGAGGTGGACTGCGACGGCGAGGCCGAGGGGGAGGAGCCGGCCGGGCCGGAGAGCACCACGTCGTCCACCTGGTAGGCGCCCTGGCCGTACCAGCCGTGGGTGTAGACGGTGACGCTGGTGGTGGCCGCGCCGGTGGTGAAGGAGGCCGAGAGCTGCTGCCAGCCGCCGTTGCCGGGCGTCCAGGTGGCCGGGTCGGTGACGCCGCTGCCGGTCGCGCCGAGGTAGACGTAGTGGCCCTGCACCCAGGCGGAGAGGCTGTAGGTGGTGTTGGGCTGCACGGCGACGGTCTGCGAGCACTGGGCGGTGTCGCTGCTGCTCGCCGCCGCGTTCAGCGCGTAACTGCCGCCGTGCACCGGCGAGGTGACGACCGTTCCGGTGCCGTTGGCGCAGCTCCACGCCCCGAGCGAGCCGGACTCGAAGCCGGGGTTGGCCAGCACGTTGACGGCGGCGGCGTCCGCGCCGGAGGCCAGGGTGGCGAGCGCGCCGGCCGCGACGACGGTGGCGCAGGCGAGCGGGAGCAGCTTGCCGCGCCGGGAGGCGGCGTGGCTGCGGTGGAGCGCGCGGGGCATGGGGGTGCCTTTCGGGACGTAGCCCGGCCTGACCGCGTGGAGGTCCGTGGGGGAGCGCGGTCGCCGGACCGGTGGGGGTCGGTCCTGAACGCCCGTCCGGGGGACGGGCCTTGAGCACGGTGCAGGGCGGGCGGCTGAGGCCGTCCGGTGCAACTCAAAATGGACTAGACCAACTGCGCGCGTCAAGCACCCGGCCGGCACTTGACCCGTCCTTAAGGCTCCCTTCGCCTGATCATCCGGGGTTGACTTCGAGTGCACTCCAACCGGCAGGGTGGCTCCCGCAGACGCGATCAGCGAGACGAGGGGAAGTCGGGATGCAGCAGCGGACGGTGGGTCAGGGCGGTTCGGCGGTCGGCGCGGTGGGCCTGGGCTGCATGGGGATGTCCTGGGCCTACGACCCGACCGGGTGGGACGAGCGGACCTCGGTGGAGGTGATCCGCACGGCGGTGGACTCCGGGGTCACCCTGATCGACACCGCCGACTACTACGGTCCCTACGTCAACGAGGAGTTGGTGGGCCGGGCGCTGGCCGACGGCTGGCGGGAGCGGGCGTTCCTGGCCACCAAGGTCGGGCTGACCGTCGGCCCGAACGGCGAGCGGATGGTCCGCGACGGGCGGCCGGAGCACATCCGCCGCTCCATCGACGAGTCCCTGCGGCGGCTCGGCACCGACCACGTCGACCTCTACCAGCTGCACCGGGTCGACCCGGCCGTCCCGCTGGAGGAGAGCTGGGGCGTCCTCGCCGAGGCGGTCGCCGCCGGAAAGGCCCGGGCGATCGGGCTCTCCGAGGTGACGGTCGAGGAGATCCGGCGGGCCCAGGCCGTCCACCCGGTGGCCTCGGTGCAGTCCGAGCTCTCGCTGTGGAGCCGCGGCGCCCTGGCCGAGGTCCTCCCCTACACCGAGCGGCAGGGCATCGCCTTCCTGCCGTTCTCCCCGCTCGGCCGCGGCCTGCTCACCGGCCGCTTCACCACCCCCGCCGACCTGCCGCCCGGCGACCTGCGGGCCCAGCTGGAGCGCTTCCAGCCCGACGCCCTCCAGGCCAACCAGCCGCTGGTCGACCGCGTGCAGGCCGTCGCGGACCGGCACGGCGCCACCTCGGCCCAGATCGCCCTCGCCTGGGTCCTCGCCCAGGGCGAGTACGTCATCCCGATCCCCGGCACCAAGACCCCGCGCTACCTCGCGCAGAACGCCGGCGCGGCCGGGCTGACCCTGACCGCCGATGACCTGGCCGCCCTCGACGCCCTCCCGCAGGCGGTCGGCAGCCGGTGACACCCGCCCGCGGGAGCTCGGCGCGGTGGACGCCGGGTCGCCGCGGGGGCGTCAGCCGCGGACCAGGCTACGGCCGGCCTTGCGCGCGGCGTCCAGCGCCTCGGTGTGGAACTGCTCGGCGAGCGGCTTGAGTTCGGCCATCGCCGGGTTGGCCGCGGCCATCGTGAGCTCGCGCTTGACCACGGTCAGCTCGCCGCCCCAGATGTCGCCGAGGACGCGCTCCAGGTACGGGGTGGAGTGGTCCCAGCCCTCGCGCGGGGTGCCGGGGCCGTAGCCGCCGCCGATGGTGGTGACCAGCAGGGTCGGGGTGTCCTTCAGCAGCTGGGCGGTCGGGCCGGCGGCCGCGATGACCAGGTCGACCCAGGTCTTGAAGTGCTGCGAGACGCCGTAGTTGTAGAGCGGCACGGCGATGATGACGGCGTCCGCGGCGCGCACCTCCTCGGCGAGGGCGGCGGCGGTGGCCAGCGCGGCCCGCTGCTCGGGGCTGCGCTGCTCCTCGGGGGTGAAGCTGCCGAGGGTGGCGTGGGTCCAGGCGTCGCCGGGCAGCGGGTCGGTGCCGAGGTGGCGGCTGGTGACGGTGCCCTCCGGGTGGGCGGCGGCCCACTCGGCCTGGGCGGCGTCGGCGATCTCGGCGCTGGAGGAGGCGGCGGGCAGGATGCTGGCGTCCAGGCGGAACAGGTTCATGACAGGTTCTCCAGGAGCATGGTCGGTCGCCCCGGCGGGTCCGGGGCGTGGCGGGTCGGCGGCACGGCGAAGTGGCGGTGCCCGTGGGATCGGGCCCGGCATCACCTAAACGGACTGTACCCCGGTTATCTTCCCGGGCGGTAGGTTGGTCCCATGGACAGACCGCTGGTGCCCTTCGGCGAACCCCCCGCCGAGCGGGCGGACGCCGCCCGCAACCGCGTGCTGCTGCTGGCGGCGGCGCGCGAGATGATCGACGAGCTGGGCGTGGAGAAGGTCACCATGGACGGCCTCGCCGAGCGGGCGGGCCTCGGCAAGGGCACGGTCTTCCGTCGCTTCGGCACCCGGGCGGGCATCTTCCGGGCGCTGCTCGACCACGACGAGCACGCCCTGCAGGCCCGGGTGCTCAGCGGCCCGCCGCCGCTCGGCCCCGGCGCCGACCCGGTCGACCGGCTGATCGCCTACGGCCGGGCCCGGATCGACTTCCTGGTGGGGCGTCACCAGCTGGCCCGGGCCACCCTGGACCGCAAGGCGCCCATCCCGGCGGCCGGCAGCCCGATGTTCTCCCGGCCGCACATCAGGATGCTGCTGACCCAGGCCCGCCTGGGCGTCCCCGAGGTGGACAGCCTCTCGCTCCAGCTCACCAGCGCGCTCGAGGGCCCGCTGCTGCTCTACCTGTCCGCCGACCCGGCCGAGGACGCGGACCGCACCGCGGCCGGCCGGGCGCTGGCCGACAGCTGGCAGTCCCTGATCGAACGGATCGCCCGCCGCTGACGGCCCGTCACCCCCTTCCGGCCCCCCTCCGAACGCGAAAGCACCGCGGGAGGCGCCTGCCCTCCCGCGGTGCTGACGTGTGCCCGGCGGCCGCTCAGCCCTGGTGGACCCAGATCATCTTCCGGCCGGTCTCCGCCGGGGCGGTGGGCTCCTCGTCGGCGATCCGGTCCAGGGCGTACCCGAGCTTGCGCGGGACGGCGGCGCTGGCGGCGTTGGCCTCGTCGCAGTGGATCTCGACCCGCTCGATGCCCGGCAGGCCGAGGGCGGCGCCGGTGAGCGCGCGGGCGGCGGCGGTGGCCAGGCCGCGCCCGGTGTGCTCGCGGTCGACCCAGTAGCCGATCTCCAGCGCGCCGGGGCCGATCCGGCCGTGCAGGCCCAGCGCGCCGATCACCTTGGCGGGGTCGTCGTCCAGCCCGAGGACGTACATGAAGTCGGTGCCCTGCTCCCAGATCTGCTCGCCGCGCACCGACATCTCCAGGCTGCCGGAGAGGGTGGGCGTCTGCTGGGCCCAGGGCATCCACGGGCGCAGGTGGTCGAGGTTGGCCGTCACCGCCGCGTTGAGTCCGGGGGCGTCACCGACCCGGCGGCGGCGCAGGTGGACGCCCCCGTCGAGGGCGAGGTGCTCCGGCGGGCGGCCCGTGGTGATCGGCTGCGGAGCGTTGTCAGATGCGTCGGTGGAGTAATACATGGAGCGGAGTATGAACCATGTGATACCGCCCCGACCAGGGGATATCTGGTTCCGGACGCCTCCCGGGCCGGTCAGAGCCGCACCAGGACCTCCTCCAGCGGTTTGCGCTCCAGGTCCGGGACGCGGGCGCCCTCGGCGGGGTAGCCGACCGGGATGACGTAGGCGGCGCGCTCCTCCGGCGGGCGGTCGCAGACCTCGTTGAGGAAGCGCATCGGGCTGGGGGTGTGGGTGAGGGTGGCCAGGCCCGCCTGGTGCAGGGCGGCGAGCAGCAGGCCGACCGCGATCCCCACGGACTCCTTCGTGTAGTAGGGCCTGGGCGAGTCGGGGCCCTTGTGCACCTCGAAGACCACGATCACCGCGGGCGCGTCCTCCAGGAACGGCTTGCGCCAGTCGGTGCCGATCGGGGCGAGGGCGGCCAGCCATTCCGCGGACGCCCGGTGCCCGTAGAACTCCCGCTCCTCGGCCTCGGCGGCCTCCCGCAGCCGCCGCTTGCGCTCCGGGTCGGTCACCACGACGAACCGCCAGGGCTGGACGTGCGCCCCGCTGGGCGCGGTCGCCGCGGTGCGCACCGCCCACTCCAGCACGCCCTCGGGCAGCGGACGGGTGTCGTAGTCGCGGACGGTGCGGCGCCGGGCCATCACCTCGTGGAAGGCCCGGCAGCGGTCGGCCGCCTCCTGGGCGGGGACGGCCATCGGGTGGAGCGGCACCGTCGGGTAGGTCGGCGCCTCGCTGGATGCACTGTCAACCATGCGCGACAGCACAGCACATGAGGGATCGTCAGTGGAAGGCGCCGTGCAGTCGAAGGCGCAACCTGGCAAGAACTGTCAGGCTTCGCGGACCTTGCCGTCCGCCACCACCAGCCGGCGGTTGACCGCGACGGTGTCCAGCATCCGCCGGTCGTGGGTGACCAGCAGCAGGGTGCCGGTGTACGAGGCGAGCGCCGCCTCCAACTGCTCGATCGCGGGCAGGTCGAGGTGGTTGGTGGGCTCGTCCAGCACCAGCAGGTTCACCCCGCGGGCCTGCAGCAGGGCGAGCGCCGCCCGGGTCCGCTCACCGGGGGAGAGGGTGGCCGCCGGGCGCAGCACGTGCACCGACTTGAGGCCGAACTTGGCCAGCAGGGTACGGATGTCCTCCGGGTTGGCGTCGGGCACCGCGGCGGAGAAGGCGTCCAGCAGCGGCTGCGTGCCGTCGCCGCCGTCGAAGAGGTGGCCGCGGGCCTGCTCGACCTCGCCGATCTGCACCCCGGAGCCGAGCGCGGCGCTGCCGGAGTCCAGCTCCAGCCGGCCGAGCAGGGCGGCCAGCAGGGTGGACTTGCCCGCGCCGTTGGCGCCGGTGATGGCGACCCGGTCCGCCCAGTCGATCTGCAGGTCGACCGGGCCGAAGGCGAAGTCGCCGCGCCGGGCGGCGGCCTGCCGGAGCGTGGCGACCACCGAGCCGGAGCGCGGCGCGGCGGCGATCTCCATCCGCAGCTCCCACTCCTTGCGCGGCTCCTCGACCACGTCCAGGCGCTCGATCATCCGCTGGGTCTGCCGGGCCTTGGCGGCCTGCTTCTCGGTGGACTCGGCGCGCTGGGCGCGGGCCTTCTTGTCGTTGTCGCCGCCCTTGCGACGGGCGTTGCGCACGCCGTGCTCCAGCCAGTTGCGCTGCATCTGGGCGCGCGCCTCCAGCCCGGCCCTGGTGTCGGCGTACTCCTCGTACTCCTCGCGGGCGTGCCGCCGGGAGATGGCGCGCTCCTCCAGGTAGGCGTCGTAGCCGCCGCCGTAGAGGTTCACCTGCTGCTGGTGCAGGTCGAGTTCGAGCACCCGGGTGACCGTGCGGGCGAGGAACTCGCGGTCGTGGCTGATCAGCACGGTGCCCGCCCGCAGACCCTTGACGAAGGACTCCAGGCGCTCCAGGCCGTCCAGGTCGAGGTCGTTGGTGGGCTCGTCGAGCAGGAACACGTCGTAGCGGGAGAGCAGCAGCGAGGCCAGGCCCGCGCGGGCGGCCTGGCCGCCGGAGAGCGCGGTCATCGGCAGGTCGAGGGAGACCTTCAGGCCGAGCGTGCCGGCGACCTCCTCGGCGCGTTCCTCCAGGTCGGCGCCGCCCAGCTCCAGCCAGCGGTCCAGGCTCACCGCGTACGCGTCGTCGGCGCCCGGGCGGCCCTCCACCAGGCCCTCGGTGGCCTCGTCCAGCGCGGCCTGCGCCGCGGCCACACCGGTGCGGCGGGCCAGGAAGTCGCGCACCGACTCGCCCGCGCGGCGCTCCGGCTCCTGCGGGAGGTGGCCGACGTTGGCGGTCGGCGGGCTGAGCCGCAGGCTCCCCGCCTCGGGGGTGTCCAGCCCGGCGAGCAGCCGCAGCAGGGTGGACTTGCCCGCGCCGTTCACCCCCACCAGCCCGATCACGTCGCCCGGGGCGACGACCAGGTCGAGCCCGGCGAACAGCGTGCGCTCACCGTGGCCGGCGGCGAGGTCCTTGACGACGAGAGTGGCAGTCATGATGCCCCGATCCTAAACGGGACTCCTCCCGGGACTTAATTCCGTTGCGGCGGCTCCCGGCGGCTGCGTAGCCTCGGAGGCGTCACATCCCCGCCTGTCTGGAGAAAGCCGTTGCTCGTCTGAGGTCATGAGACACCGCGCCACGCCACACCCGTGTCATCTCCGGGTGCCCATCGGCGTGCGGGCGCGAGTGCGACCTCGGCAGGGCAGCAGGCCGTTCGACTGCGCACCCGTGTCCCCGGTGTCTCTCCGTGTTGCTCCCCTTTCCACGGCAACCACGCAGGAGGCTCCTCCATGGCGCAACCGACCACCTCCATCCTCTGCACCGACCTCGGCTTCGAGTGGCCCGACGGCCGCAGCGTGCTGAGCGGCTTCCACCTCGCGGTCGGCCCCGGCCGCACCGGGCTGATCGGGCTGAACGGCGCGGGCAAGTCCACGCTGCTGCGGCTGATCGCCGGGCGGCTCACCCCGGTCTCCGGCACCGTCCGGGTGGCGGGCGAACTCGCCTACCTGCCACAGGACCTGACGGTCGCTTCGGACCAGCGGGTGGACGAGACGCTCGGCATCCGGGGCAAGCGCGAGGCCCTGCACGCCATCGAGTCGGGAGACGTCGACGAGCGGCACTTCACCGCGCTCGACGACGACTGGGACGTCGAGGAGCGCGCCCGCGCCACCCTCGACCGGCTCGGCCTGACCGAACTCGAACTCGACCGCACCACCGGGCAGCTCTCCGGCGGCCAGGCCGTCCTGCTGCACCTCGCCGCGCTGCTGCTGCGCCGCCCGGACGTCCTGCTGCTCGACGAGCCGACCAACAACCTGGACACCCAGGCCCGCGCCCGGCTGTACGACGCGGTGGCCGCCTTCCCCGGCGTGCTGCTGCTGGTGAGCCACGACCGCGAGCTGCTCGACCTGGTGGATCAGATCGCCGACCTGCGGGACGGCGAAGTCACCTGGTACGGCGGCAACTTCACCGCCTACCAGGAGGCGCTGGAGCAGGAGCAGGAGACCGCCGAGCGGCTGGTGCGCAACGCCGAGGCCGACGTGAAGCGGCAGAAGCGGGACTTGGTCGAGGCGAGCCAGCGGCTGGCCAAGTCCGCCGCCTACGGCAAGGCGCGCGCGGTCCGGCGCAACGACCCCAAGGCGCTGGCCGACAAGATGCAGGCCAAGGGCGAGGAGACCGCCGGCCGGCTGCGCGGCATGCACACCGAGCGGCTCAACGAGGCCAAGGAGCGGCTCGCCGCCGCCGAGGAGGCGGTGCGGGACGACGCGGAGATCCGCATCGACCTGCCGCGCACCGCCGTCCCCGCCGGGCGCACCGTGCTGACGCTGGACCACGTCCGGCTGGCGTACGGCGGCGAGGTCGACCTGGAGCTGCGCGGGCCGGAGCGGATCGCCCTGGTCGGCCGCAACGGCTCCGGCAAGACCACGCTGCTGCGCACCATCGCGGGGGAGCTCTCCCCGGCCGGCGGCGGCGAGGTGACCGTCCCGGTGCCGATGCGCCACCTGCCGCAGCGGCTCGACCTGCTGGACGACGACGCCACGGTGTTCGAGAACGTCCGGGGGTTCGCCCCGGGCGCGGGCGACAACGCGATCCGGGCCCGGCTGGCCCGGTTCCTGTTCCGCGGAGCCCGCGCCGACCAGCCGGCCGGGACGCTCTCCGGCGGCGAGCGCTTCCGCGCCACGCTGGCCGCCCTGCTGCTGGCCGACCCGCCGCCGCAGCTGCTGCTGCTCGACGAGCCGACCAACAACCTGGACCTGGCCAGCGTCCGCCAGCTCACCCAGGCCCTCGCGGGCTACCGGGGCGCGCTGATCGTCGCCAGCCACGACCTGCCGTTCCTGCGGGAGATCGGGATCACCCGCTGGCTGGAGTGGGACGGGGGTGAGCTCCACCCGGTGGACCCGCGCTGACGCGTTCCCGGGCCGGTCGCCGCCCCCGGAGCAGTGGTTGACGGCGCGTCAGATCCTGCTGACGGTCACGTCGTCGCAGTAGCCGTAACCGCTGCCGCTGCGCGCGTAGCAGTAGATGCGCGCGGTGGTGGCGGTCGGCCCGGTGGTGAAGACCGTCGAGCCCTGGCTGTAGGCGGTGGCGGTGAAGGCCGCCCGGGTGCTGGACCCGGCGGTGTCGTACTGCTTCACGCCCAGCGACAGTTCGCTGCCCGTCGCCGACACCTTGCCCCAGCCGGCGAGGCGGTAGCTGGTGTTCGGCTGCACGCTGATCACCTGCTCGGCGGCGGCCTGCGCCGGGCCGACCCGCACCGCGTAGCCGCCGCTGTGCGCGTTGGCGGTGTCCAGCACCGCGCCGCCGTAGTACGTCCAGGGGGCGAGGGCGCCGGATTCGAAGCCGCCGTTGCGCACCGGGTCGGCGGCGGTGCAGGCCGCGTCGTCGAAGGCGGCGGCCTGCGCGAAACCGGTGTCCGGTCGGCAGACCTGCGGCACGGCGGCGCCGAAGTAGTCGTGCCCGCCGTTGGCCGGCACGCTCGCGCCCGCGCCGCGGGCCGGGGACGCGGCGCCGAGCCGGTAGTCCGCCGGGTCGGTACCGCCCGGATTGACGAGCTGCGGGTCGGCGGTCAGCTTGCCCGGGTCGGTCGGCTCGTTGGCCGGGTGGCCGCCGTAGAACGCGTTGGAGTCCCAGCCGAAGTCGCCCGGCTTGTAGGCGTTGCCGCCGAAGCCGGTGTAGCCGCCGCTGCCCAGGTTGTAGAAGAGGTTCCCGCTCATCGCGGTGGTCGAGGTGCCGGAGCCCTGCTGGATGATCGCGGTGGTCGAACCGCTCGGCAGGTACGCCGTGTTGTTGTACATCCGGGCGTTCTTCTCGCCGACCGCGAACAGCCAGCGGCTCTGGTCGGCCCGGCTCAGGTTGTAGCGGACCACCGTCCCGGTCGAGGACGACCCGGCCCCGCAGGCCCCGCAGAACAGCATGAAGCCGCCCTGGTTGTCGTGGCTGTAGTTGTACTGGAAGAGCGCCCCGGTGTTGCCGTAGTCCGAGTCGAAGGCCATGCCGTCGTTGTTGTCGGAGAGCCGGCGGACGTGGTGCACCTCGTTGTACTGGACGGTGGTGTAGTCCGAGTTGATGGTCCAGATGCCCGCGTTGGAGCCCATCGGACGCATCGCGATGTCGTACGCGGTGTTGTGCTCGACCAGGGCGTGGTCGGCCGCGCGGACGACGATGCCGTCGCCGCCGGTGTCGCTGATCGTGTTGCCGCGGAAGACCAGGCGGGTGCTGGCGCGCCAGTTGCTGGTGGTGCCGCAGCCGTCGCCGGTGCCGTAGCTCGGGCGGCACATCCAGGTCGAACGGTTCGTCAGGCCCTCGCGGTCGACGTGCGCGACGGTCGAGTTCTGCACCGTCACGTCGTCGAAGTTGGTGGGCGTGGTGGTGCCGGAGACCCGGAACTGGATGCCGTTGGACCACTTGGTGGCGTCGCCGTTGACGTCGTGCACGTAGACGTCGTCGACCAGGTAGTGGGTGCCGACGCCGTCGGGGAGGTCGGCGATCTCCACCAGCAGGCCGTTGCGTTCGCGCTTGGTGGCGGCGGTGTCGGTGTAGGTGATCTCCAGGTCGCGGATCTCCCACTGCTCGACGTCGGACAGGTGGACGGCGGCGTTCTCGGCGGACGCCGGGTCGCCGGCCACCACGGGCCGCGCGCCGCCGGTGCCGTAGCCCGCCAGCGTGATCGGGGCGCCGGGGGTGCCGGAGCCCTGCGGCTTCAGGGTGCCGGTGCAGGTCGCGCCGCGCTTGAGCAGCAGCTGGTCACCGGGCTGGAACAGGTGCGCGTTCGCGGTGGCGAGGCCGTTCCACGGCGAGGCCTGGGTGCCGACGCCGTTCGAGGCGGCCGAGCAGTCCAGGTACCAGGCGGTTGCGGTGGCCGCGCTCGCCGCGGTCGCGGGGAGGGCGGGGGAGACGAGGGTGGCGGCGGCCAGCGCCAGGGGCACGGCACGCCGGAGGGTGGCGGGCAGGAGCATCGTGGGGACTCCCGAGAATGGAAGGGTGGGATGGGCGCCCGCCCCGCACCGTAGGTTGGCCGTCTGATCGAGTCAATATATTCAGACCTTTCGATCGATAGGCGATCGAATGATGCGAATTGATCGGACGTCAGCTACTCATCCCGCCGTACCCGCATGCCTTCGCCGGGTCAGTGGTACCAGGACTCCTCGGTCGGCCGTGCCCGGTGGGGCATCGGCCGCTGCGGCATCGGCAGCCGCTCGCCCGCCGCGACCAGGGTGCACTCCGGGTCGCCGCGCATCGCCGCGGGCAGCGCCGCCTCGACGGACACCGGCTGCGGCGGGTCGGTGGGCAGCGTGGTGTGCAGGACGGACACCTGCTCGTGGTGCCCCGCCACCTGCTCCCGGCCCACCTCGTGGCCGTCCACCAGCAGCTCGACCGCCCGGGCCGTCCCCAGGTACACCCCCACGGTGACCGAACACCCGGCGTACTCGCGGTGGAAGTAGTAGTCGCGGCTCATGACCTGCTCCCGGACGGGACGAGACGAGGGGTGTGCTGCTCCCATCCTGGCACCGCCCGCCCTGTCCAACCCGTAAGACGCTCCGGCGCGGGCCCGCGCGGGCCGGGCAGGATCGGGGCGCCCTGTTCCCGTCGCGCCTGGAGCGTCCCCGTGACTCCCGTCGAGATCCCCGGTTCGAAGTCGGTCACCGCGCGTGCGCTGTTCCTGGCCGCCGCCGCCGACGGGGTGACCACGCTGGTGCGGCCGCTGCGCTCGGACGACACCGAGGGCTTCGCGGAGGGACTGCTGGCCCTCGGCTACCAGGTGGAGCGCGGCGAGCGGGAGTGGCGGATCACCGGCCGCCCGCAGGGCCCGGCCGTCGACGGGGCGAGCGTGTACTGCCGGGACGGGGCGACCACCGCGCGGTTCCTGCCGACGCTGGCCGCCGCCGGGCACGGCACCTTCCACTTCGACGCCTCCGAGCAGATGCGCCGCCGCCCGCTCGGCCCGCTGACCGGGGCGCTCAAGGCCCTCGGCGTGGAGTTGGAGCACCACGGCAGCGACGGCCACCACCCGCTGAGCATCCGCGCGAACGGCGTCGAGGGCGGCGAGGTGACGCTGGACGCGGGCCTGTCCTCGCAGTACCTGACGGCGCTGCTGCTGCTCGGCCCGCTGACCCGCACCGGCCTGCGGATCACCGTCACCGACCTGGTCTCCGCGCCGTACATCGAGATCACCCTGGCGATGATGCGCAGCTTCGGCGTGCAGGTGGTCCGGGAGGGCTCGGTCTTCACCGTCCCGCCGGGCGGCTACACGGCGGTCCGCTACCCCGTCGAGCCGGACGCCTCCACCGCCTCGTACTTCTTCGCCGCCGCCGCGCTGACGGGCCGTGAGGTGACCGTTCCGGGTCTGGGGCGGGACGCCCTGCAGGGGGACCTGCGGTTCGTGGAGGTGCTGGAGCGGCTCGGCGCGAAGGTGGAGGTCGGGGCGGACTCCACCACGGTCACCGGCGGGACGCTGACCGGCGGGACCGTCAACATGCGGGACATCTCCGACACCATGCCGACGCTGGCGGCGATCGCGCCGTTCGCCTCCGGGCCGATCCGGATCGAGGACGTCTACAACACCCGGGTCAAGGAGTGCGACCGGCTGGACGCCTGCGCGGAGAACCTGCGCCGGCTCGGCGTCGACGTGGCGACCGGGCGGGACTGGATCGAGATCCGCCCGGGAACGCCGAAGGCGGCGGAGATCGCCACCCACGGCGACCACCGCATCGTGATGTCCTTCGCGGTCGCCGGACTGCGCACGCCCGGGATCACCTTCGACGACCCCGGGTGCGTGCGCAAGACCTTTCCCGACTTCCACGAGGCGTTCGCCGCCTGGGCGCGGGGCTGACCGGCCGACGGTCCGTCAGCCTGCCGGCCCGGCCCGTCAGTCCTTCACCGCGCCGCCGAGGCCGGACACCATGTGACGCTGCACCAGCACGAAGAAGACCAGCACCGGCACGGTCATCAGGGTGGAGGCCGCCATGATGCCGCCCCAGTCGTTCTCGTCCGGCTTGAAGAAGACCAGCAGCGCGGCCGGCAGGGTCTGGTGGTCGGTGTCCAGGATCAGCGTCTTGGCGAAGACGAAGTCGTTCCAGGCGGTGATGAAGGAGAACACGCTGGTCGCCGCGAGGCCGGGGGCGACCAGCGGGAACAGGATCCGCCACAGGATGGTGAACCGGCTCGCGCCGTCGATCCGGGCGGCCTCCTCCAGCGACTCCGGCACGGCGGCGACGAAGCCGCGCAGCATCCACACCGCGAAGGGCAGCGAGAACGCCAGGTTCACCAGCATCAGCGAGCCCAGGGAGGACAGGCCGAAGCCCGGGGCGACCGTGCCGAGGTCGCGGACCAGGAAGAACAGCGGAATGGTCAGCGCCTCGACCGGCACCATCTGGGCCACCAGGAACATGATCAGGACGGTGGTCCGGAACCGGAACCTGAACCGGGACAGCGCCACCGCCGCCAGGAACGCCACCGCCGCGGAGAGCACCACCACGACCACCGCCACCAGCAGGCTGTTGGCGAAGTAGCGGGCGAACCCGGAGACCCCCAGCGCGTTGCGGAAGTTCTCCAGGGTCGGCGCGAAGGTCCACGGCCGCGGGTGCGCGGAGGTGATCTCGCCCTTCGGCTTCAGCGCCGAGAGCACCATCCAGTACAGCGGGAAGACGGTGAGCAGGGCGATCACCACCGCGGCGGTGTCGGCGCCGTGCCGCAGCACCCGGTTGTCACGCTTGCCGATCACAGTTCCTCCCCGGAACGCCGCAGGGTGCGGATGTACAGGGCGGTGACGGCGAGCAGGATCAGCGTCATCAGCACGCCGATCGCCGCGCCCAGGCTGTAGTTCTCCGCCACGAAGGCCTTCTGGTAGGCGTACACGTTGAGCACCAGGTTCTGGCCGGCGATGCCGCCGCCCCCGGTCATCACGTAGATCTGGGTGAAGACCTTGAAGTCCCAGATCACCGACTGGATCACCACGATGACCAGCAGCGGCCGCAGCATCGGCAGCATGATCCTGCGGAACACGGTGACGGTGCCCGCGCCGTCGAGGCGGGCGGCCTCCAGGACCGAGTCCGGGATGGCCTGGATGCCCGCGTACAGGGTGATCATCACGAACGGGAAGCTGTGCCAGACCACCACGACCGCGACCATCGCGAACGCCGACCACTTGTCGTACATCCAGTTGTGGCCCTGGGTGCCGAGCGCCTCGTTGACCAGGCCGGTGTTGGTGTCCAGCAGGAACATCCACACCGTGGAGCCGGTCATGGCGGGCGCCGCCCAGGCGCCGAGCGCGCCGAACATCAGCATCAGCCGGGGCCACTTCCCGACCCGGGTGAGCAGCACCGCGCAGACCGCGCCGACCACCAGGGTGGCGACCACGCAGAACGCGGCGAAGCCCAGGGTCTGGCCGAGCACCGACCAGAACTGCCGGTCGCCCAGCACCTCGGTGTAGTTCCGCAGCCCGACGAACTCGGCGGGCACCCCGCCGGAGGCCTGCGGCTGACCGAACTTCAGCACCGAGAGCAGGCCCAGCTGGTACAGCGGATAGCCGAACAGCGGGATCAGCACCAGCGCGGCCGGCAGCAGCAGCCACAGCGGGGCGGGGATCCGGGCGAGCCGCCCGGCGGCGCGGCGGCCCTTCACCGGGCGGACCGGGGCGTCACCCTGGTCCGCCCGGGTGGAGACGGTCGTGGCAGACATCGACAACTTCCCGTCGCTTCTTCTCGGTTGACGGATGATCGGGTGGTGGTGGGGCGACTGACGGCTACTTGGCGCTGAAGGCGGAATTCATCGCGGTCGCCGCCTCCTTGCTCGCGCCGGCCACGTCGGCCTTGCCGGTGATCACCTTCTGCAGCAGGGTCGGCACCACGGCCTGGGCGTCGATCCTGGCCCAGGCGGCGTCCTTCGGGACGAACTTGGTGCCCGCCGCGATGGTGTCCGTGAACGGCTTCAGCCACGGCTGCTTCTGCACCACCTCGGCGCGGGCCGAGGAGAGCGTCGGCAGGTTGCCCATCGCGTCGAAGAGCGCCAGCTGGTTCTTCTTGTCCGCCAGCACCTTGATGAAGTCGACCGCCAGGCTGCGGTGCTGGGTGGACTTCATGACGCCCAGGTCGTTGCCGCCGGAGAACGCCGGGGCGATCGACCCGGCCGCGGTGCCCGGCAGCGGCACGATCGCGTACTTGCCCTTCGCGGCGCCCGCCTCCACCGCGCTGCGCGAGGAGTTCGGCAGGATCGCCATGCCGGCCTTGCCGGCGGCGAACGACTCCACCGTCTTGCCGCCGGTCAGGTCCGCGCACTGCTGGGCCGGACAGATCGCGTCCGAGAACAGGTCGGTGTACGCCTTCACGCCCGCCTGCGACTTCTCCGAGTCGATCGACGCGGTGTACGCCCCGCCCTTCGCGGTGGCCAGGTCGCCGCCCGCCGCCCAGACGAACGGCAGCGCGCCGAAGGTGTACTTGCCGCCGACCGCGATGCCCTGCAGGTCGCCGTGGGCGGCCCGGACCTTCTCCGCCGCGGACTTCAGCTCGGCGTAGCTGGTGGGCGCCTGCAGGCCCAACTCGCCGAACAGGTCGGTGCGGTAGTACAGCGCACGGACGCCCAGCCACCACGGCAGGCCGTAGGTCCTGCCGTCCACCACCGCGGTGTCCTTCAGGTCCTGCGGCAGGTCCTTGCCCTCGGCCCAGTTCGCCAGGTCGGCGGTGATGTCGGCCAGGCCGCCGGAGGCGGTGTAGCCGAACAGGTCGGTGTTGCCGAACTCCACCACGTCCGGGGCGGAGGCCGGGTCGTTGAACGCGCCCTTCATCTTCTCGGCGCGCGGGCCCGCGTCGGTCGGGATGTAGCTGACCTGCACGTCCACGCCCGAGTGCTGCGCCTTGAAGTCGGCGATCGCCTGTGCCACCACCTGCTCCTTGGGGGCGCGGTTCGCCTCGTCGTACAGCCACACCTTCACGGTGCCGGTCTGCTTGTCCTCCGACGAGGTGCTCTTCGCGGTACCCGGGGCGCAGGCGGTCGCCACGGTGCCCGCCAGCACGGCCAGGGCGGCTCCACGGGCCAGCTTCTTCATGCTCAACTCACATCTCCTCGCCACAGGCGGGACGCACCTGCACGTCACAAAACGGGACATGCAGTGGGGGATCGGTGTGAGCGGGACGTTAGAAAGCCGCCGGGCACGGCGACAAGAGCCAATCGCGAAAGTTGTGCACTGCACAACGAGGTTCCGCGGAACTGGCACGGGAGCCCGTGCAGGCCGTACCGTCACACCCCATGACCAGCACCGCCGCCGACACCCCCGCGGACCGGGGCGCCGAACGCCCCGAGCGCAACCAGTCCGCGTCGCTGCGCCGCGCCCTGGCCGTCCTGGAACACGTGCGCGACCACGTCCGGGACCACGCGGGCGCCGACCTCAGCCTCACCGCGCTCGCCGACGGCCTCGGCATGTCGAAGTCCACCGTGCTGCGGCTCGCAGCGCCGCTGGTCGACGCCCAACTGCTCGCCCGCGACCGGGACTCCGGCCACTACCGGCTCGGCCCCGGCGCGCTCCGGCTCGGCCAGGCCTACCTCGCCACGCTCGACCTGCGCACCGCCGCCTCCGAGGAGGCCCACCAGCTGATGCGCGAGGTCGGCGGCACCGTCCACCTGTGCGTCCCCGACGCCCCGTACGTGGTCTACGTCGACAAGGTCGAGAACGAGACCGCCGTGCGGATGGCCTCCCGGATCGGCAGCCGCGCCCCGATGTACTGCACCGCCGTCGGCAAGGCGATGCTCGCCTGGATGCCCGAGGACGTCCTCGGCGCGGTGGTCGCCGCCGGCCTGCCCGCCATCACCACCCGCACCCTCACCTCCGCGAACGCCCTGCGGGCCGAGCTCACCCGCATCCGCACCCGCGGCTACGCCGTCGACGACCGCGAGAACGAACCCGAGGTCCGCTGCATCGCCGCCCCCGTCTTCGACCACAACCACACCGTCATCGGCGCCATCTCGGTCTCCGCCCTCACCTCCCGCATCACCGCCGCCCGCGTCCGCGACCTCGGCCCCACCGTCGCCGCCACCGCCACCCGCGTCTCCCGCACCATGGGCGCCGCGCGCTGACGACCCGTCAGGAAGCCTCGGCCGGGTGGGGGGTGAGGCGGGTGCGGAGGGTGGTGCCGAGGCGGTCGAGGGCCACGACGAGGGTGGCCAGGATGATGAACTCGACGGTGAGTTGGGCGATCTGGAGGCCGACCCAGCCGTAGCCGTGGTCGGTGGGGTCGAGGAAGAAGTAGGGGTAGCGGACGGGGAAGTCGGGGAAGGCGATGGCGCGGGCCTCGGTGAGGAGGGCGTAGCCGAGCGGGAAGGACAGCCAGAGCGGGAGGTCGCGCCAGCGGGAGGCGTTGCGGGGGGAGAGCACCAGCCAGTCGGCGAGCACCATCAGCGGGGTGGTGTAGTGCAGGAAGAAGCTGGACCAGTGCTGCAGGCGGTCCGGGCCGGAGACCAGGCCGGGCAGCGGGTTCTCGCCGTGGTTGAGCAGCACGTGGGCGACGATGCCGGTGATGGTGATGTACAGGACGGCGGCGCCGCGCAGCCGCGGCGCGGGCCCGTCGGAGGTGTTCCGCTTGACCATCCAGTAGGCGGCGCCGAGGAAGTAGCCGAGCACGATGACGTTGCTCTGGATGGTGAAGTACACCAGCGAGCTGTTGCTGAGCACCAGTCCGAGGAACGCGGACAGCGCGATGGCGAGGCGCCACCACAGGGCGGGACGGGTCCAGGCGGTCATGTGCGGTCACCGGTTCGCTCGACGGTGCCCCCCGTGGGCACGACGGATCGACGCACTCTACCCGCCGGTACGGCGGCGTGGAAGATCACCGTCCGGGTGCGGCGGCGGCCGGCGCGTAGGTCAGAGCGCCAGGTGCGCCGGGTTGTGGGTGCGGTTCTCGATGCCGGTGGCGGCCTGGCCGATCAGCTGGTGGGCGAGGTCGGAGCAGGCCCGGGCGGCGGCCAGTTCCTCGCCGATGACGCTGTCGGCGTCGTCGGTGGGATTGCGTCGCGCGGTGCCCGTGCCCTCCGCGCCGGGCGCGCTGAAGCCGCTCAGCTTGGCGGTGCAGGTGGTGCGGCTCTCGTCCTCGTCGAAGTTCAGGTCGACGACCCAGTGGTTCTGCATGGCGGATCACCTCTCGCTGCCGCCCGGTCGCGCGGGCTCGCCCGGCCGGGACGCCACAGGCTCCCAGGATCCGCCCGCGGCACCGGACGGGGCAAGGGCTGGCGGTCGCGGCCTCGGACCTGGCGTCGCCGACCCTCGCTGCACCGGCCCCTCGGGTCGCCGCTACCCGGCGGCGGTGCCCGGGGTGCGGAAGCCGCGGAAGACCACCGGCCGCCGGACCTCGAAGCCGAGCCGCCGGTACAGCGCGAGCGCGCCGCTGTTGGCGGCGGCGACGTGCAGGAATGGGCGTTCGCCGCGGGCGGTGATCCGGGCGGCGAGTTCGGCGACCAGGCGGGCGGCGTGTCCGCGGCCGCGGGCCTCGGGGGCGGTGCAGACGGCGCTGATCTCGGTCCAGCCGGGCGGGCGCAGCCGCTCGCCGGCCATCGCGACCAGCGCGCCGTGCTCGCGGACGCCGAGGTAGCCGCCGAGTTCGGCGGTGCGCGGGCGGAACGGCCCTGGCCGGGTGCGGGCGACCAGGTCGAGCATCTCGGGGACGTCGGCGGCGCCGAGTTCGACCAGGCCGTCGGCCCCGGCGGGCGGCCGGACCTCGGCGGGGCCGGTCAGCTGCAGCCCGTCGAGCGTGAACTCGGGCTCCCAGTGCGGGGGCGGCGGCGCGGGGCAGCTGAACAGGTCGGCGAACTCGCCCGGGCCGAGCAGCGCGGCCAGGTCGTCCCAGGCCGCGGCGTCCGGCGCGGTGCCGGTGGAGGAGAAGCTCGCCACCTCGGGCAGGTAGCTCAGGGCGCCGCCGCGGCGGCGGGCCAGGTGGGCGTGGGCGCCGCGCAGCGACGCGCCCACCGGGTCGTCGAGTACGGCGGTGTCGTGGTCGAGCATGACGGAGGTCCCTCCCGGTTCGGCGCTGCTCCCATGATCGTGCAGCGCCCCGGCGCGGCGCTGGATTCCCGGCTCGCGGGCCCTTGTTACCGGCGAGTTGCATCCCTATCATCGCCACTGTGACAGCTTTACTGTCAAACCTGGGAGGCGACCGATGACCCGCGATGCCGCGCAGCCCGCGGCCGGCGGCCCGCTGGCGGGCGTACGGGTGCTGGAACTCGCCGGGATCGGCCCGGGCCCGTTCGCCGCGATGCTCCTCGCCGACCTGGGCGCCGACGTGGTGCGGGTCGACCGCCCCGGCGGCGCCGCGCTCGGCCCGGCTCCCGAGTACGACCTGACCAACCGCAACAAGCGCTCGGTCACGGTCGACCTGAAGTCCCCCGAGGGCCCCGGCCTGGTCCTCGAACTCGCCGCCCGCGCCGACCTGTTGATCGAGGGCTACCGCCCCGGCGTGGCCGAGCGACTGGGCGTCGGACCGGACGCCTGCCTGGCCCGCAACCCCGCCCTGGTGTACGGCCGGATGACCGGCTGGGGCCAGCAGGGCCCGCTCGCCGCCAGCGCCGGACACGACATCGGCTACCTCGCGACCTCCGGCCTGCTCGGCATGATCGGCCCCGCCGACGGCCCCCCGGCCGTCCCCGCCAACCTGCTCGGCGACTACGCGGGCGGCTCGCTCTACCTGGTGGTCGGCCTGCTCGCCGCCCTGCACCACGCCCGCACCACCGGCACCGGCCAGGTGGTGGATGCCGCCATCGTGGACGGCGCCGCCCACCTGTCCACCCTGCTCTGGGGCCTGCTCGCGGCCGGCCAGTGGCACGACGCCCGCGGCGTCAACCTGCTGGACGGCGGCGCCCCCTGGTACGGCGTGTTCCGCACCGCGGACGACCGCTGGATGGCCGTCGGCGCGCTGGAGCCGCAGTTCTACGCCGAGTTCGCCCGCCTGCTGGAACTCGGCGCCGACGCCCCCGCCCAGTACGACCTGGCCCGCTGGCCGGAGCTGCGGGAGCGGATCGCCGCCCGCTTCGCCACCCGCACCCAGGCCGAGTGGAGCACCGTCTTCGAGGGTCGCGACGCCTGCGTGGCACCGGTGCTGACGATGCGTCAGGCCGCCGTCCACCCGCACCTGGCGGCCCGCGGCAGTTACACCGAGCACGACGGCGTCGTACAGCCCGGCGTCGCCCCGCGGCTGTCCGCCACCCCCGGCCGGCTGCGCACCCCGCCCGCCCGGCCCGGCGCGCACACCGCCGAGGTGGCCCGCGACTGGGCCGTCCCGGGACTCGAAGCCCTCCGGCCCGAAGCCACCTGACCGGCCCGAGCCCACCTGACCCGAACCGCTCCGAGCTGACCGGCCTGAGCCCACCTGACCGACGCCAAGCCCCTGACCCGAAAGGACCGTGCCGCCCGTGCAGCGCGAGCTCTACACCGAGGAACACGAGGACTTCCGGGAGACCGTCCGGGCCTTCCTCGCCAAGGAGGTCACCCCGCACCACGACCGCTGGGAGCGGGCCGGCATCGTCGACCGCTCCGCCTGGCTGGCCGCCGGACGGGCGGGCCTGCTGGGCCTGGCGGTCGACGAGCGGTACGGCGGCGGAGGCACCCCGGACTTCCGGTTCGCCGCGGTGCTGGCCGAGGAGTTCGTCCGCGCCGGGGCCAGCGGCCTCGCCATTGGCCTGCACAACGACATCATCGGCCCCTACCTGACCGGCCTGGCCACCGAGGAGCAGCGGCAGCGCTGGCTGCCCGGCTTCTGCACCGGCGAGCTGATCACGGCGATCGCCATGACCGAGCCGGACACCGGCTCCGACCTGCAGGCGATCCGCACCACCGCGGTCGACGCCGGCGACCACTACCTGCTCAACGGCGCCAAGACCTTCATCTCCAACGGCATCCTCGCCGACCTGGTGGTGGTGGTCGCCAGGACCACCGCGGAGGGCGGCGCGCACGGCCTCAGCCTGCTGGTGGTCGAGCGCGGCACGCCGGGCTTCGAGCGCGGCCGCAACCTCGACAAGATCGGCCAGAAGGCCCAGGACACCGCCGAGTTGTTCTTCCAGGACGTGCGGGTGCCGAAGGCCAACCTGCTCGGCGAGGAGAACCAGGGCTTCCTCTACCTGATGCGCAACCTCGCCCAGGAGCGCCTCGCCATCGCGGTCGCCGCGATCGCCGGAGCCGAGTACCTGGTCGAGGAGACCACCGCGTACGTCAAGCAGCGCACCGCCTTCGGCCGGCCGCTCGGCAAGCTGCAGCACGTGCGCTTCGAGATCGCCGAACTCGCCACCGAGTGCGCCGTCACCCGCACCTTCGTGGACCGCTGCATCCTGGAGCACAACCGGTACGCGCTGACCCCGGTGGACGCCTCGATGGCCAAGTGGTGGGCCACCGAGCTGCAGAAGCGCACCGCCGACCGCTGCCTGCAACTGCACGGCGGCTCCGGGTACATGAGCGACAGCGCGGTCGCGCGGGCGTTCACCGACGGCCGCGTCCAGACCATCTACGGTGGAACCACCGAGATCATGAAAGAGATCATCGGCCGCTCGCTGCTCGGCTGAACCCCCGATCCACCGCTGACCCGCAACCGCTGACCTGCAACCGCTGACCTGCGAAAGGCACCGACACCGTGACCACCGAAGCGTACGTCTACGACGCGATCCGCACGCCGCGCGGACGCGGCAAGCAGACCGGCTCCCTGCACGGCACCAAGCCGATCGACCTGGTGGTCGGCCTGATCCACGAAATCCGCCGCCGCTTCCCGAGCCTGGACCCGGCCGCCATCGACGACATCGTGCTCGGCGTGGTCAGCCCGATCGGCGACCAGGGCTCCGACATCGCCCGGGTCGCGGCGATCGCCGCCGGACTGCCCGACACCGTGGCCGGCGTGCAGGAGAACCGCTTCTGCGCCTCCGGTCTGGAGGCGGTCAACCTGGCCGCGGCGAAGGTCCGCTCCGGCTGGGAGGACCTGATCCTGGCCGGCGGCGTCGAGTCGATGTCCCGGGTCAAGATGGGCTCCGACGGCGGCGCCTGGTTCGCCGACCCGATGACCTCCTACGAGACCTCGTTCATCCCGCAGGGCGTCGGCGCCGACCTGATCGCCACCATCGAGGGCTTCAGCCGCACCGACGTGGACGCCTTCGCCGCCGAGTCCCAGGCCCGCGCCGCCAAGGCCCAGGCCGACGGTCTGTTCGACCGCTCGGTCGTCCCGGTCCTCGACCGCAACGGCCTGACCGTGCTGGCGCGCGACGAGTTCATCCGCCCCGGCACCACGGTGGAGAGCCTGGCCGCCCTCAAGCCCTCCTTCGCGGACATCGGCGACCTCGGCGGCTTCGACGCCGTCGCGCTGCAGAAGTACCACTGGGTGGAGTCCATCGACCACGTCCACCACGCCGGCAACTCCTCCGGCATCGTCGACGGTGCCGCGCTGGTCGCCATCGGCTCGCGGGAGGTCGGCGAGCGGTACGGGCTCACGCCGCGCGCCCGGATCGTCTCCGCCGCGGTCACCGGCTCCGAGCCGACCATCATGCTCACCGGCCCGGCCCCCGCCACCCGCAAGGCCCTCGCCAAGGCCGGCCTCACCGCCGCCGACATCGACCTGGTGGAGATCAACGAGGCCTTCGCCGCCGTCGCGCTGCGCTTCATCCGCGAACTCGGCTTCCGGCACGACCAGGTGAACGTCAACGGCGGCGCGATCGCGCTCGGCCACCCGCTCGGCGCCACCGGTGCGATGCTGATCGGCACCCTGGTCGACGAGTTGGAGCGCCGCGACCTGCGCTACGGCCTGGCCACCCTCTGCGTCGGCGGCGGCATGGGCATCGCCACCGTCATCGAGCGTATCTGATCACCCGCCAACTCTCGGACTCTTCCAAGGACTTCCATCACATGACTGACGTGAGCCCCATCCGCTGGGAGCAGGACCAGGACGGCGTGGTCACCCTCGTCCTCGACGACCCCGCCCAGTCCGCCAACACGATGAACGCCGCGTTCACCGACGCCCTCGAGGCGACGGTCGAACGGCTCGCCGCCACCGAGGAGTTGACCGGCGTCATCATCACCTCGGCGAAGAAGACCTTCTTCGCCGGCGGTGACCTCAAGCTGCTCTCCGCCGCCCGGCCCGAGGACGCCGCCCGGGTCTTCACCAACTCGATGCGGATCAAGCGGGCGCTGCGCAGGCTGGAGACGCTGGGCAAGCCGGTGGTCGCCGCGATCAACGGCGCCGCGCTCGGCGGCGGCCTGGAGATCGCCCTCGCCTGCCACCACCGGATCGCCCTGGCCGCCCCCGGCAGCAAGATCGGCCTGCCCGAGGTCACCCTCGGCCTGCTCCCCGGCGGCGGCGGCGTGGTCCGTACCGTGCGGATGCTCGGCATCGCCGACGCCCTGCTGAAGGTGCTGCTGCAGGGTCAGCAGTACCGTCCGGCGCAGGCCCTCGCCAACGGGCTGGTGCACGAACTCGCCGCCGACGCCGACGAGATGATCGCCAAGGCGCGGGCCTTCGTGGCGGCCAACCCGACCGCCGTCCAGCCGTGGGACGTCCGGGGGTACAAGATCCCCGGCGGCACCCCCAGCACCCCCGCGTTCGCCGCCAACCTGCCCGCCTTCCCGGCCAACCTGCGCAAGCAGCTGAACGGCGCGCCCTACCCGGCGCCGCGCAACATCCTGGCCGCCGCGGTGGAGAGCTCCCAGGTCGACGTGGACACCGCGTTCGAGATCGAGGCCCGGTACTTCACCGAACTCGCCTGCGGGCCCACCTCCAAGAACATGATCCAGGCCTTCTTCTTCGACATGCAGGCCGTCAACTCCGGTGCCAGCCGCCCGAGTTCGGTGCCGGCGTGGCAGGCGTCGAAGGTCGCCGTGCTGGGCGCCGGCATGATGGGCGCGGGCATCGCGTACTCGTGCGCCAAGGCCGGGCTGACCGTGCTGCTCAAGGACGTCACCCTGGAGGCCGCCGAGCGCGGAAAGGCCTACAGCGCCGGCCTGTTGGACAAGCAGGTGGCCCGCGGCCGGATGACCGCCGAGGAGCGCGAGGCGTTCCTGGCCCGGATCACCCCCACCGCCGACGCCGCCGCGCTGGCCGGCTGCGACACCGTCATCGAGGCGGTGTTCGAGAACCCCGAGCTCAAGCACAAGGTGTTCCAGGAGATCCAGCACGTCGTCGCCCCCGACGCGCTGCTCTGCTCCAACACCTCCACGCTGCCGATCGGCCTGCTCGCCGAAGGCGTCGACCGGCCCGCCGACTTCATCGGCCTGCACTTCTTCTCCCCGGTCGACAAGATGCCGCTGGTGGAGATCATCCGCGGCCCGCAGAGCGGCGACGAGGCGCTCGCCCGCGCCTTCGACCTGGTCCGGCAGATCCGCAAGACCCCGATCGTGGTCAACGACTCCCGCGGCTTCTTCACCTCCCGGGTCATCGGCCAGTTCATCAACGAGGGCGTCGCGATGGTCGGCGAGGGCCTCGACCCGTCCTCCGTCGAACAGGCCGCCGCGCAGGCCGGCTACCCCGCCAAGGTGCTCTCGCTGCTGGACGAGCTGACCCTCACGCTGCCCCGCAAGATCCGCAACGAGTCCCGCCGCGCGGTCGAGGAGGCCGGCGGCACCTGGCACACGCACCCCGGCGAGATCGTCATGGACCGGATGCTCGACGAGTTCGACCGCCCCGGCCGCAGCGGCGGCGCCGGCTTCTACGACTACGCCGACGGCCGCCGCACCCGGCTGTGGCCCGGCCTGCGCGAGCACTTCGCGCAGCCCGGCGCGGAGATCCCGTTCGAGGACATGAAGGAGCGGATGCTCTTCGCCGAGGCCATCGACTCGGTCCGCTGCCTGGACGAGAACGTCCTCACCTCGGTCGCCGACGCCAACATCGGCTCCATCCTCGGCATCGGCTTCCCCGCCTGGACCGGCGGCGTCCTGCAGTACATCAACGGCTACCCCGGCGGCCCGGCCGGCTTCACCGCCCGCGCCCGCGAACTCGCCGCCGCCTACGGCGAGCGCTTCACCCCGCCGGCCTCGCTGGTCGCCCTGGCCGAGAGCGGCGGCCGGTACGCCGACTGACCCCCGCCGGCAGTCCCTCTCCGACGGCCCGTCCGGTGCGCGCTACTCCGCCGCCGGGCGGGCCGCCAGCTCCTCCGCGAGCGAGCGCTGAAACGCCGTCACCAGGGCCTGCACCACCATGGGTTGGATCCGGTCGGTCAGCTCCTTCATCCGCTCCAGCTCGTCCGCCCCCGGGTCGCTCTCCCGGTACGGGCGCCACACCGTGTCCCGGAACAGCCGGTGCAGGTCGTGCGCCGTCGCCCGGCTGTGCAGCCGCACCACCGCGCGGGCCGCCACCAGGGTCTCCAGCGGGATCGGCACGTCCAGCACCCGCACCCCCAGCGGCAGCAGCCCCGGCTCCACCTTGAACACCTCCGGGTCGCCGGTGCGGTGCAGGGCGCCCATCGCCGCCAGCGAGTCCAGGTCGCGGTCCGACAGCGCCCGCCCGGTCCGCCGCTCCAGCTGCGCCCGGGTCGCCTCCTCCGCCGACTCCGGCGTCCACGACGCGACCAGCGCCCGGTGGATCGCCAGGTCCAACGACCCGATGTCCTCGGGCAGTTGCGCCAGGTAGCGCTCGATCGCCGCCAGCGTCAGCCCCTGCCGCTGCAACTCCTCGATCAGCTCCAGCCGCCCCAGGTGCACCGCCCCGTACACGCCCACCCGGCGCGGCCCCAACTCCGGCGGCGGCAGCAACCCCTTGGCCCCGTAGAACCGCAGGGTCCGGACCGTCACCCCCGCCCGGGCAGCCAGCTCATCCACCGTGAACCGCAGCTCCCCGCCGCTCATCCGCACCCCAGCCCTCACACCACCACCACTGTGACACCGCCAGTGTGACACCGCCCTCCGGTGTCACACCAGTGACGCGTGGGCGGGCGGGTCAGCGTACGGCGAGGAGTTCGGGGTGGTGGCGGCGGGTGACCTCGGGGTGTGCTCGGCTGTATCCCTTGAGTTCGTTCTCGCCGAAGTCCGCATACAGAGGGTTGGCGGGGTCCTGGGTCGCGCCGGGGGCGTGGTGGGCGTGCGGGAAGTCGAGAGGGGCGATGTGGGCGTCGAGGCGGGGGTTGAAGAAGAAGGGGACGGAGAAGCGCTCGCGGGTGGCGGGCGGGGAGACGACCCGGTGGCTGGTGGCCTTGAGGTAGCCGTCGGTGGCGACTTCGAGGAGTTCGCCGAGGTTGACGACGAAGGCGCCGTCCAGCGGGGGGACGTCGAGGAAGGTGCCGTCGGGGCGTTCGACCTGGAGGCCGCCGACGGTGTCCTGGAGGAGCAGGGTGATGAAGCCGTAGTCCTTGTGGGTGCCGACGCCCTGCGGCTCGCCGTCGGGGGCGGTGCCGGGGTAGCGGACGAGCTTGAGGTGCAGGTGGGGGTGGGGGGCGAAGGCCTCGTCGTAGAAGTCGGGGCGGGCGCCGATGGAGGCGAGGAGTTCGTGCAGCAGGCGGTGGGCGACGCCGTTCAGGCGGTCGATCCAGTGCAGGGCGGCGGTGCGCAGTTCGGGCAGGGCGGCGGGCCACTGGTTGGGCCCCTCCAGCCACCAGTAGGCGGGCTCGCCGGGCGCGGGGACGTGCGCGGGCAGCTCGGTGCCGATGTCGAGCTGGTCGCGCCAGTCGCGGCTGCCGCCGGTGCGCTCGTCGCCGGTCCGGGTGTAGCCGCGGAAGTGCGGGGAGTTGAGGTTGCTGACGGCCAGCCGGTCGGCCTCGGGGAGGGCGAAGAAGGCGCGCATCGCGTCGGTGAGCGCGGCGGTCTCCCGGCGCGTCACCCCGTGGCCGACGAGCTGGAAGAACCCGACCCCGGTGGCCGCGTCGCGCAGGGTGCGGTGCAGGACGGCCCGCTGCTCGGGGCCGCCGTCGGCGAGCGAGAGGTCGATCACGGGGAGGGAGGTGGGGTGCTGCTGCGTCATGGTGTGCGTCCGCTGGTTCGGGGCCCCGGCGCGGCCGGCGGGTCTCGCCGGGGGTGCCCTCCGCGGGCCGGGCCTGGTGCGGCGCGGCGGGCGGAGCCGGGGGTTCGGGTGCCCGGGCGGTCAGGACGGCCGGGCGGGGGAGGGGATGAGGTCAGCCGGAGCGTCGACAGGACATGCTCGTGACGCGGAGCAGGTCCACGTGGCGACGACTGACGAGAAGAAGCACCTCACCAGGCTACAACCCCCGCCGGGAAACCCTCCCGGGCGGCCCCCGGCACCGCGCTCAGTACCCGGTGACCCCGTCGATCCGCTCCCGCAGCAGGTCGGCGTGCCCGTTGTGGCGGGCGTACTCGGCGATCACGTGGACCAGGATCCGGCGCAGCGACACCGGCTCCCCGCTCGCCAGGTGGATGCCGGTCTCGTCCAGCGACCCGGCGCCGGCGACGATCCGCCGGGAGATGTCGCACTGCTTGCGCCACACCTCCAGGTCCTCGCCGAAGTCGCCGTCGAGGCCCTCGAAGTCCTGGTCGGGGTTCTCGTCCGAGTAGTACAGCGGCGGCCGCGGCTCGCCGGCGAACTGGGTCTCGAACCACCACTGCTCGGCCCCGGCGAGGTGCCGCACCAGCCCGTGCAGGGTCAGCGCGGACGGCGGCACCGCCCGCTCGTCCAGGGCCTCGGCGGACACCCCCGCGCACTTGAGGGCGAAGGTCTCCCGGTGGAAGTCGAGGAAGGAGGTGAGGATCTCGCGCTCGTCGCCGACCAGCGGCGGAGTGGTGCGGGTGTCGGCTTCCGCCCAGGTCCGGGCGAAGTGCTTCGGCGTCGCGAGGGCGTCGGGCTGCGGTGCTGTGCTGTGGCTCACGTTTCCACCCTCCCACGGCGTGCCGACCACGCCGGGACGGCGCACCGGCCGGGCGGGTCAGCCTGCTGACCAGGCCGACCCGTCGGCCGGACCGGCCTGCAGGGACCGGCCGGTCAGGTGCGCGGCTCGCCGCGGTAGGTGCCGAACGACCAGCGGTTGCCCTCCGGGTCGCGCACCGCGAAGTCCCGGGAGCCGTAGTCGGTGTCGTGCGGCTCTGCGGTCACCTCGGCGCCCGCCGCCACCGCCCGCCGGAACAGCCCGTCCGGGTCGTCGGTGACCACGTACGCGCCGAAGGTGCCCGGGCGCAGCGGCCACGGGTCGTCGGGGCGGTCGCTCGCCGAGCCGAGCATGATCCCGCCGCCGGGCGGCCAGGCCAGCTGGGCGTGGTGCACCTGTTCCTCGTCGGCGTACACCGCGGTCTCCTCGAAGCCGAAGGCCTCGACCAGGAAGCGGATCAGCCCCCTGGCATCGCGGGCCCGCAGGCTCGGCCACACCTGCGGGGGCGGGGGGACGGCGGCTTCGGTCATGCCCGTGGCTCCTCGGGTCGGCGGGAGGCCACCACGGTAGGCGGCCCGCCGGTGCGGCGAGCGGCCGCCACACCGGCGGGCTGACGGTCGGTCAGTCCGATGGCCGCGGCCCGGCGGCGCGGGAGGCCGACGGGGCAGGGCGGGGTCAGTGCGAGACGGCCCACTGCACCGCGTGGTGCGCGGGGGCGTCGATCTCGTCGAGCAGCGCCACCGCCAGGTCGGCGTGCGAGATCCGGCCGGTGCCGACCACCGCGCCGACCGCGCCGACGTACCGGCCGGTGACCGGGGCCTCGGCGTTCAGGTCCATCGGCGGGACGACCATCAGCCAGTCCGGCCCGGCGGCCCCGGCCGCCCCGTCCGGCCCCGTGGTCTCGGCGGTCAGCAGGTCGAACTCGTCGACGTGTCCCTGCGAGAACGCCCGGTACGGCTCGGGGAAGGCCGGGTCGTCCATGATCCGCGTGCCCGGTGCGACCTCCAGCGTGGTGGCGATGCCCAGCACCAGCAGCCGGCCCACTCCGGCCCGGCGCAGGCCGTCCAGCAGGGCGCGGGCGGTGGCGGTGAAGTACTCCGCGGCGGGGACGTCCAGGCGCGCCGAGGCGTTCAGCGCCGCGTCGTGGCCGGCCGCGGCCGCGGCCACCGCGTCGGCGTCGGTCGCGTCGCCGCGTACCACCGTCACGCCCGAAGTCCCCGCCAGCGCCGGGTACTTCGCCGGGTCGCGGACCACCGCCGTCACCCGGTGGCCGCGTCGCACCGCCTCCGCCACCGCGGCGCCGCCCACCCGTCCGCCCGCACCGAAGATCACGATCCTGCCCATGGCCCCTCCCGGGGATCCGCGTCCGTTCCGACGCCGCCGACGGTAGGACGCCGACCCCCGGTTACTTCAACGGAACCGGCTCTAGGGTGGGGTGATGACCACACCGCTGGACCCCGACCGGTTCGACGTCGACTGCGGCCACCGGATGCCCGTCCGGGTCGGTGACAAGTGGACCGGCATGGTGCTGCGCTGCCTGGAGGACGGCCCGCGGCGCTTCTCCGAGGTGAAGGCCGCGCTGCGCGGCGTCAGCGCCAAGGTGCTGACCGAGACCCTGCGGGCGATGGAGCGCGAGGGCTGGCTCACCCGCACCGACTACGACGAGAACCCGCCGCGCGTGGAGTACGCCCTCACCGACTTCGGCCGCTCGCTGCTCGGCATGCTGGACACCGCCTGCGACTGGGCCCGCCGGAACCTCGACCGGCTGCGGGTCGTGGAGGAGTGAACGGGCCCAGCGGGCAAGGGTGATGACGGTCCGTCGGCCGAGGACCGGTCAGGTGTCGACGTACCCGGCGAGGTGCTGTCCGGTCAGGGTGGTGCGGTCGGCGATCAGGGCGGCGGGGGTGCCCTCGAAGACGACCCGGCCGCCGTCGTGGCCGGCGCCGGGGCCGAGGTCGATGATCCAGTCGGCGTGCGCCATCACCGCCTGGTGGTGCTCCACCACGATGACGGACTTGCCGGAGTCGACCAACCGGTCCAGCAGGCCCAGGAGTTGCTCGACGTCGGCGAGGTGCAGGCCGGCGGTGGGCTCGTCCAGCACGTAGATACCGCCCTTCTCGGCCATCTGGGCGGCCAGCTTGAGGCGTTGGCGTTCGCCGCCGGAGAGGGTGGTGAGCGGCTGACCCAGCGTCAGGTAGCCGAGGCCGACGTCGGAGAGCCGCTTGAGGACGGCGTGCGCGGCGGGGGTGCGGGCCTCACCGGCGCCGAAGAACCGCTCCGCCTCGTCCACCGACATCGCCAGCACCTCGCTGATGTCCCGGCCGCCGAGCCGGTACTCGAGCACCGCGGCCTGGAACCGCTTGCCCTCGCACTCCTCGCACACGGTGGCCACCCCGGCCATCATCGCCAGGTCGGTGTAGACCACACCGGCGCCGTTGCAGGTCGGGCACGCGCCTTCGGAGTTGGCGCTGAACAGGGCCGGCTTCACCCCGTTCGCCTTGGCGAAGGCCTTGCGGACCGGCTCCAGCAGCCCCGAGTAGGTGGCCGGGTTGGAGCGCCGCGAACCGCGGATCGGGCTCTGGTCGATCGCCACCACGCCCTCCGGCGAACCCCCTTCCAGCGCCGCGCCGTTGACCAGCGAGCCGTGCACCAGCGAGCTCTTGCCGGAGCCCGCCACGCCGGTCACCACGGCGAGCACGCCGAGCGGCACGTCCACGTCGACGTCCCGAAGGTTGTGCGCGGTCGCCCCGCGGATCTCCAACACGCCGGTGGGCGTGCGGACTTCGGCCTTCACCGCGGCGCGGTCGTCGAAGTGCCGGCCGGTGATGGTGCCGCTGGTGCGCAGGCCGTCCACGCTGCCCTCGAAGCAGACCGCGCCGCCCGCCGAACCGGCGCCCGGGCCCAGGTCCACCACGTGGTCGGCGATCGCGATGGTCTCCGGCTTGTGCTCCACCACCAGCACCGTGTTGCCCTTGTCGCGCAGCCGCAGCAGCAGCTCGTTCATCCGCTGGATGTCGTGCGGGTGCAGGCCGGTGGTCGGCTCGTCGAAGACGTAGGTGACGTCGGTCAGCGAGGAGCCCAGGTGCCGGATCATCTTCACCCGCTGCGCCTCGCCGCCGGACAGCGTGCCGGCCGGGCGGTCCAACGAGAGGTAGCCGAGGCCGATCTCGGTGAACGAGTCCAGCGTCTGCTGCAGCGAGGCCAGCAGCGGTCCCACCGACGGCTCGTCCAACTCCCGTACCCAGTCCGCCAGATCGCTGATCTGCAGGGCGCAGGCGTCGGCGATGCTGATCCCCGCGACCTTCGAGGAGCGGGCGCCCTCGCTCAGCCGGGTGCCCGCGCAATCCGGGCAGGTGGTGAAGGCGACCGCGCGGTCCACGAACTCCCGGATGTGCGGCTGCAGCGCGGCCCGGTCCTTGGACAGCATCGACCGCTGGATGCGCACCACCAGGCCCTCGTAGGTCATGTTGATGCCCGCGATCTTCATCCGGGTCGGTTCGAGGTACAGGAAGTCGTGCAGTTCCCTCTTGGTGTACTTCCGGATCGGCTTGTCCGGGTCGACGAGTCCCGACTCGGTGTACATCCGGTAGTTCCAGCCGCCCGACTTGTAGCCGGGGATGGTCAGCGCGCCCTCGTTCAGCGACTTGGACTCGTCGTAGAGCTGCCCCGGGTCGACGTCGGAGACCGAGCCGCGGCCCTCGCAGCGCGGGCACATGCCGCCCGCCCGCGAGTAGGTGCGCTTCTCGGTCTTCGACTCCTCGCCGCGTTCCACCGTGATCGCCCCGGCGCCGTGCACCGTCGGCACGTTGAACGAGAACGCCGGTGGCGGCCCGATGTGCGGCTCGCCGAGCCGGCTGAACAGGATCCGCAGCATCGCGTTGGCGTCCGTGGCGGTGCCGACGGTCGAACGCGGATCGGCGCCCATCCGCTGCTGGTCCACGATGATCGCGGTGGTCAGCCCCTCCAGGACGTCCACCTCCGGGCGGGCCAGCGTCGGCATGAACCCCTGGACGAAGGCGCTGTACGTCTCGTTGATCAGGCGCTGCGACTCCGCCGCGACCGTCCCGAACACCAGCGAGCTCTTCCCCGACCCCGACACCCCGGTGAACACCGTCAGCCGCCGCTTCGGCAGCTCCACGCTGACGTCCTTCAGGTTGTTCACCCGGGCCCCGTGCACCCGGATCAGGTCGTGCCCGTCCGCCTCGTGCGGCCGCTGCGCGCTGCCCATGAACCTCATCCCTCCGTCCGGCCGCGCCCGTCCCGGGCGCCACCGCCCCGACTCTAGCCAGCCGGACCGGGCGGGCGGCGGATCACACCCCGTCCGCGGCACCCGCGCACTCCCTGCCGGGCCCGGTCAGCGCGGCTGCACGGTGACGGGGAGCCGGTCGGGGCGGCTCACCCCGGCCATCACCTCCTTGACCTGGTGGCCAGGGACGGGCCGCAGCTGCCAACCCGGTCGACCGGGAAGACCCGACCATGTGAATCGTACGGATGTTCGAACAAGGCGTACGCTGGCGCCATGAGCTACCAGCTGCAGGGTTCGCTGTTCGATGCCGCGGGGGTCGAGGGGGAGGTGCGGCTCGGGCCGCTGGCGGGGGTGGAGCGGACGGAGCTGGGGCAGGGGGCGTGGATCGACGTGCTGCCGGGGTGGGTGCGCGGGGCGGACCTGCTGTTCGAACGGCTGGTCGTGGGGGTGCCGTGGCGGGCCGAGCGGCGCGAGATGTACGACCGGGTGGTCGACGTGCCCAGGCTGCTGGCGCACTACGGGGAGGGGGCCGGGCTGCCGGATCCGGTGCTGGGGCGGGCCCGGGAGGCGCTCAGCGGGTACTACCTGCGCGAGCTGGGGGAGCCGTTCGCCACCGCCGGCCTGTGCTACTACCGGGACGGGCGGGACAGCGTGGCCTGGCACGGCGACCGGATCGGCCGGGGCGACCGCGAGGACACCATGGTGGCGATCGTCTCGGTGGGGGAGGCGCGGCCGCTGCTGCTGCGGCCCCGGTACGGCGGCGGGCCGGTCCTGCGGCGTGCGGTCGGCCACGGCGACCTGCTGGTGATGGGCGGCTCCTGCCAGCGCACCTGGGAGCACGCGATCCCGAAGAGCAGCCGTCCGGTCGGCCCGCGGATCAGCATCCAGTTCCGCCCGCGCGGCGTCCGCTGAGACCGTCACCGAGCGTCGCCGAACGGGTGTTTCTGCAGCTCAGTCAGATTCTCGGACTTGAATATTTGCGAACGAGTGTTCGATGCTGGAGTCGTGCAAATGTTCGAACCTGATTCGCTCGACCTGTCCGGGACCGGCGGTTTCGCCCCGGCCGCGCCCGCCCGCCCGGCGGCTCGTGTTCGAACGCTTGCCCCCGTGACGGTGGGTAACGGAGTCGACGGTCGAACGGTGGTTCCGCTGCGGCCGAACGTCTCCGCCCTGCCCGGGTGGAAGGCCGCCGCGACGCCGTCGTCGCCGCAGCCCTCGGCGCCGTCGACCGAGCCGGAGCTGCTGCCCGTGCTGCCCGCCCTGGCACCGCTGCTGCCCGGCGGCGGGCTGCGCCCCGGCACCGCCGTCTCGGTCACCGGCGACACCGGACTGCTGCTCGCCCTCGGCGCCGGCGCGTTCACCGAACCCGAGCACCAGGGTGCGAGCCGCTGGGCCGCCGCCGTCGGACTGCCCGAACTCGGCCTGGCCGCCGCGGCCGGCTACGGCTACGACCTGCGCCGCCTGCTGCTCGCCGACCACCCCGGGCAGCACTGGCCCGAGGTGGTCGCCGCGCTGGCCGGCGCGGTCGGCCTGATCCTGCTGCGCCCCACCGGACCGGTCGCCCCGGCCCTCGCCGCCCGCCTCGCCGCGGTCCTGCGCCGCGGCCGCTGCGCGCTGCTGGTCGCCGGGCCGTGGCCCGGTGCGACGCAGCGCCTGAGCGTCCGGACCGGCCGATGGTTCGGCCTCGGCGACGGGCACGGCCAACTGCGCGGCCGCCAGGTCGAGGCCGTCGCCGAAGGCCGCGGCACCGCCACCCGCCCCCGCACCGCGCACCTCTGGCTCCCCGACGAGCACGGCACCGCCCGCCCCGTCGACGCCACCGAAACCCCCCTCCCCCTCACCCGCCCGACCCTGGCGGCGGTCTGACATGCCCGCCGGCCCGGAACCGGCCACCGGTTCGACGAGGCGTCAGGCCGAACCCGGGCCGCCGCCCGGTGACGGGGCCGCCGTCGTCGACCTCGCGCAGTGGCGGGAGCGATCGCCCCGGTCCCCTCGACCCCGTCCACCCCGTCCACCCCGTCCGCCCCGCCACCGATCCCGGTCTCCTCAGCTGATGAAACACTCCTCTCCGATCCCCAAGCCGCCGAAGCCCTGGAGCCGCGACGGCGCGGGTCCGCTGTGGGGGACGTCGCGCGACGGGGAGGCCGCGGGGCCGGGGGCGACGGCGCAGCGGGTGCTGGTGGTGTGGTGTCCGGACTGGCCGCTGGTGGCGACCGCGCCCGCGGGCGGGGACGTGACCGCGGTCGCGGTGGTGGCGGACGGCCGGGTGCTGGCGTCCTCGGACGCGGCGCGGGCGGCCGGGGTCCGGCGCGGCATGCCGTTGCGGCTGGCGCAGCGGTACTGCCCGGAGCTGCGGCTGCGGGACCGCGACGAGGAGGCGGAGGCGCGGCGGTTCGAACCGGTGGTCGCGGCGGTGGAGGCGTTCACCCCGCGGGTGGAGGTGCTGCGGCCGGGGCTGTGCGCGATCCCGGTGAAGGGCCCGGCCCGTTACTTCGGCGGCGAGGAGTCGCTGGCCGGGCAGATCCAGGACGCGGTGGCCGCCGTGCTCGCCCTGACCTGGCCGGTCACCGCGCCCGCCCCCGCGGAGCAGCCCGCCGACGAACTGACCGGCGAGGACGCCGAACCGGCCTGGGTCGGCGAGGTGTTCACGGACCCGGAAGGCGATCGCACCCCGCCCCTCACGGTGGTCGACGGCACCTCCCGGCCCGACCCGGGCACTCCCGCCGCACCGCTGCCCGCCGAGCCGCCTGCCGCACCGCCGGGCATCAACGTGCCATATCCGGAAGCGAGTTCGCCGCCGGCCGCGCCGCCCCGCGGGCTGGTGGGGATCGCCGACGGCCTGTTCGCCGCGGTGCTGGCGGCCCGGGTCGAGTCGGTGGTGCCGGCCGGGCGGACGCCGGAGTTCCTGGCGCCGTACCCGGTGTCGGCGCTGGGCGACCTGGAGTTGGCGGAGCTGCTGCACCGGCTGGGCATCGACACGGTCGGGGCGTTCGCGGCGCTGTCCGCGGACGCGGTGGCCAACCGGTTCGGCCCGGGCGGCACCGCCGCGCACCGGCAGTCCCGCGGCCTGGACCCCCGTCCGCTCGCCCCCAAGGACCAGGGGCTGGACCTCGGGGTCGAGCAGGTCTTCGACCCGCCGGAGGAGCTGGCGGAGCCGCTGGTGTTCGTCGGCCGGACCCTGGCGGAGCAGCTGCACGCCCGGCTGGCCGGGGTCGGCCTGGCCTGCCAGCGGGTGTCGGTGGAGGTGGCCTGCGTCAGCGGGCGCTCCGCGGCCCGGCTGTGGCAGCACGAGGGGCGGCTGTCGGCGGCGGCGCTGGCGGAGCGGGTGCGCTGGCAGCTGGGCGCCTGGCAGTCCGCGGGGACGTTCACCGACGCGGACGGCGGCTTCACCGTGCTGCGGCTCGTCCCGGACGGCCTGTTCCCGGACCGGGGGCGGCAGTTGGCGCTCTGGGGCGAGGCGGTCGCGGAGGACCGGGTGGAGCGCGCGGTGGCCCGGGTGCAGTCGCTGCTCGGCTACGCCGGGCTGCGGCGCGGCGAACCGGCCGGCGGGCGCGGCCCGGACGAGCAGCAGGTCCGCCTGCCGTGGGACGAGTCCGCCACCGGTGCGGGCGGGACGACGGCGCCGGACGCGTCCTGGCCCGGCCGGCTGCAGGACCCGGCGCCGTCCGTGGTGCCGCCCGCCCCGGTGCAGGTGACGGTCCTGGACCGCGACGGGCAGCCGGTCACCGTGGACGGCCGGGCCGAGGTGTCCGCCGCGCCGCACCTGGTCGAACTGCACGGCCGCACCCTGACGGTGATCGGCTGGACCGGCCCGTGGCCCGCCGTCGAACGCTGGTGGGACCAGCGCACCGCCCGCCGCCGGGCCAGGATCCAGGTCGCGGTCGACGGCGGCCGCGCCCTGCTGCTCACCGTGGAGGGCGGCCGCTGGTACGTGGAGGGGGCCTATGACTGAAGCCAGCCGACGGAACTGACGGCACGTCAGTCAGCAAGCGGTGCCCCGGGGGGGAGCGCCGGCACCATCAGCCACCCCGAGACCGGAGCACCACCCGCGATGGGATTCACCAGCCACCCCTCGCTCCCCTGGACCGAGTTGCAGCGCCGGATGTCCGGCATCCGCACCCCGGACGGGCCCGCGCAGCCGCACCCGCCGGCGGAACGGCAGCCGCAGCCCAGGCCCCAGGACGCCGTCCCCTGGGCGGAGTTGCACGTCCACTCGGCGTTCAGCTTCCTGGACGGCGCCAGCGACCCGGAGCAACTGGTCGACGAGGCCGTGCGGTTGGGCGTCGAGACGCTGGCGCTCACCGACCACGACGGGTTCTACGGGGTGGTCCGGCTGGCCGAGGCGGCGCGGCGCGCCGGGATCGGCACGGTCTTCGGCGCGGAGCTCAGCGTCGCCGCGGACGACCACCTGCTGGTGCTGGCCCGCGACCCGGAGGGCTACCGGCGGCTGTCGGCGGCGATCAGCGCCGCCCAACTGCGCGGCGGCGCCAAGAACAACCCGACGTACGACTTCGCCGAACTCGCCGAGGCGCACGAGGGCCACTGGGCGGTGCTCTCCGGCTGCCGCCGCGGCCGGGTCCGGCACGCCCTGGCGACCGCCGGGGAGGACGCGGCGGAACGCGAACTGCGCACCCTCACCGAGGCGTTCGGCGCGGAGAACGTGTACGTCGAGCTGATCGACCACCGGTTGCCCGGCGACGACCTGCGCAACGACCGGCTGGCCGCGCTGGCGGAGCGCACCGGGCTGCCGACGGTGGCCAGCAACAACGTCCACCACGCCGCACCCGCCCAGGGCAGGCTGGCGCAGACCCTGGCCGCGCTGCACGAACGCCGCACCCTGGAACAGGCCGCCCCGTACACGATGGCGTCCGGCACCGCGCACCTGCGCTCCGGCCGGGAGATGGCCCAGCGGCTGCGGCGCTTCCCCGGCGTCCGGCAGGCCACCGCCGAACTGGGCCGGGCCTGCGCCTTCGACTTCGCCAAGCTCGACCCGCAACTGCCCGGCTACCCCGTCCCCGAGGGCCACACCGAGACCAGCCACCTGCGCGCCCTGGTCGCCGCGGCCGGACCGCTGCGCTTCGGCGCCGACAACGAGGACGCCCGCCGCCAACTCGCCCGCGAACTCGACGTGATCGAGACCCGCGACCTGGCCGGGTACTTCCTGATCGTCCACGACATCGTCGACTTCTGCCGCCGCGAGGACATCTGGTGCCAGGGCCGCGGCTCGGCCGCCAACTCCGCGGTCTGCTACGCCCTCGGCATCACCGCCGTCGACCCGATCGCCTACGGCCTGCTGTTCGAACGCTTCCTCAGCGTGGCCCGGGACGGCCCGCCCGACATCGACCTGGACATCGAGAACCGCCGCCGCGAGGAGGTCATCCAGTACGTCTACGGCCGCTACGGCCGCGGCCACGCCGCCCAGGTCGCCAACGTGATCACCTACCGGCCGCGGCTCGCCCTGCGCGACGCCGCCCGGGCGCTCGGCTACCCGGCCGAGCAGGTCGACGCCTTCACCCGCCAGGTGGAGTTCCACGGCACCGTCCGGGACGACGCCGTCATCCCCGCTGACGTCGTCGACATCGGCAGCCAACTCCACGGCCTGCCGAGGCACTTGGGCATCCACTCGGGCGGCATGGTGCTCACCCGGGAGCCGGTCGGCCAGATCTGCCCCACCGAGTGGGCCCGGATGCCGGGCCGGTCCGTGCTGCAGTGGGACAAGGACTCCACGGCCGGCGCCGGACTGGTCAAGATCGACCTGCTCGGCCTCGGCATGCTCGCCGCCCTGCACGACACCTGCGACCTGATCGAGCGGCACTACGGGCGGCGGATCGACCTCGCGTCCATCCCCCAGCACGATCCGCAGGTCTACCAGATGCTCCAACGGGCCGACACCGTCGGCGTGTTCCAGATCGAGTCGCGGGCCCAGATGGCCACCCTGCCCCGGCTGAAGCCGGAGAAGTTCTACGACCTGGTGGTCGAGGTCGCACTGATCCGGCCCGGCCCGATCCAGGGCGGCTCGGTCCACCCCTACCTGCGCCGCCGGGCCGGCGTCGAACCCGTCGACATCCCGCACGAGACGATGCGGCGCGCCCTCGCCAAGACCCTCGGGGTCCCGCTGTTCCAGGAGCAGATGATGCAACTCGCCATCGACTGCGCCGGGTTCAGCCCCGACGAGAGCGACCGGCTGCGCCAGGCGATGGGCGCCAAACGCTCCCTGGAACGGGTCGCCGAACTGCGCACCCGGCTGCTGGAGGGGATGGCCGAGCGCGGCATCCCGCCCGAGGTCGCCGAGGACGTCTACACCAAGATCGAGGCCTTCTCCAACTACGGCTTCCCGGAGTCCCACGCGATCAGCTTCGCCTACCTGGTGTGGGCCAGCTCCTGGCTCAAGTACCACCACCCGGCGGCCTTCACCTGCGCCCTGCTCGCCAACCAGCCGATGGGCTTCTACTCGCCGCTCAGCCTGATCACCGACGTCCGGCGGCACGGCGTGCGGGTGCGCGCCGTCGACGTCGCGGTCAGCGCCCCCGGGCCCACCCTGGAACCGCCCTTCCACCCCTCCTTCCGGCACCCGCTCACCGCCGGCACGCCGCAGGCCGCGATCCGGCTCGGGCTCACCTCGGTGCGCGGCCTCGGCCAACCCCAGGCCGAGACCATCGTCGCCGGACGCCCCTACGCCGACCTGGAGGACTTCGCCCGCCGCACCGGCCTGGCCCGGCCCGTGCTGGAGGCGCTCGCCACCGCCGGCGCGTTCTCCTGCTTCGGCCTGGGCCGCCGTCAGGCCCTCTGGTCGGCGGGCATGTTCGCCGCGGTCGACCCGAACTCGCTGCCCGGCACCGTCCCCGGCGCGGACGCCCCGCCGCTGCCGCCGATGACCCCCGTCGAGGAGACCATCGCCGACCTCTGGGCCACCGGCAGCTCCGCCACCACCCACCCCGTCCAGCACCTGCGCGCGGCCCTGCGCCACGGCGGCGCCGTCACCGCCGCCGAACTCCAGGACGTCCCGCCCGGCACCTCCGTCGTGGTCGGCGCCCTGGTCACCCACCGCCAACGCCCGCCCACCGCCGGCGGCGTCCTCTTCCTCAGCCTGGAGGACGAGACCGGCCTGATCAACGTCATCTGCAACCGCCCGGTCTGGCAGGCCCACCGCCGCACCGTCCTGGAACGCGCAGGCCTCCTCATCCACGGCACCGTCGAACGCACCCACGGCGCCACCAACCTCATCGCCACCCGCATCAGCCCCCTGCGCATCGGCTTCTGACCGCCCCCCCGACGGGCTTGCGCGAAGGTCCGCTGACGGTTGGTCGGGCGGCGTCGGGTCAGCCCTGTGGTGGGCGGCCCGGGCCGGGAGGGCCGGCGAAGGCCTGGGCGATCGGGAGCCAGGTGCGGGCGGCGGGGCCCTCGGCGGTGAGGGCGAGGTCGTCGCGGTGGCGGCGTTGGGTGACCAGGAGGCAGAAGTCGAGGGCGGGGCCGGTCACCCGGTCGGTGGCGTCGTCCGGGCCCCAGGTCCACAACTCGCCTCCGGGGGAAAGCAGTTCGACGCGGAACGGGGCGGTCGGGGTGGCCAGCCCGTGCGCGGCGAAGGCGAAGCCGACGGTGCGGATGCCCAGGTGGGCGATGTGCCGCAGCCGGTCGGTGGGGACGCGGTCGGCGCCGAGCGCGTCGGCCACGTCCTGGCCGTGCGCCCAGGTCTCCATCAGACGGGCCGTCAGCATCGAACGGGCCTTCATCGGCGGGCCGAACCACGGCAGCCGCACCTCGTCCGGGACCGCGGCGAGCGCCTGCGCCACCTCCGTGCGGCCTTCGCGCCAGCGCCCGAGCAGCGCGGCGGGCTCCTCCCCGGCGCCCTCCGCCGCGCCCTCGTCCACCGCCGACATCCCGTGCTCGAACTCGCGGGCCAGCGCCGCCGCGAAGCCCTCCGGGTCGCGGGCCGAGAGCAGCGTCCAGCGGTCGGTCCAGGCCAGGTGCGAGAGTTGGTGCGCCACCGTCCAGCCCGCCGCGGGCGTCGCCGTGGCCAGCCCCGCCGCATCCAACCCGGCCACCAGGGAGTCGAGTTCGGCCCCCTCCGCCAGCAGGTCCCGCGCCAACCCGTCCATCCGCCACCCTTTCCCGCGACCGGTACCCCAGTCCTACCCTGCCCGCCCGCCCGACGCGAGCCCCTCGACACCCGCGTGACGGTCGTCACCGGAAGGGACGAGGGGAGGCGGGCGGCGGCGGGGTCAGAGGGGGAAGACCGCGCAGGTGGTGGTGCCGTGGGCGTAGAGCTTGCCGTTCTCGCCGATCACCCGGGCCTCGGCGGTGGCGACGGTGCGGCCCACGTGGAGGGCGGTGCCCTCGCAGCGCAGCAGGCCGGTGTCGGCGAAGACCGGCCGGACCAGATGGATGTTGAGCTGGGTGGTGGTGTAGCCGGTGCCGGCCGGGAGGCGGCTCATCACGGCGCTGCCCAGCGCGGAGTCCAGCAGGGTGGCGAGGTAGCCGCCGTGCACGCTGCCCAGCGGGTTGTACAGGTGCTCGCCGGTCTCGCCCTCGAACACCGCCGTGCCCGGGCCGGCCTCCACCAGCCGGAAGCTCAGGGTGCCGGCGATCGGCGGCGCCGGGATGCGGCCCTCGATGATCCCGCGCAGCACCTCCTCGCCGGAGAGCTCGTCATCGCCGAACTCGGCGCCTGGGCGGGCGGATGGGACCGCCGCGGACTGCAGCCCGGCCACCTCGACCCGCAGGCGCTCACCTGGGACATGCGCCGCCGCCTCCACCACGACCGCCTCCCCGCCGGCCGCACCGTGGTCGAACTGCACTTCCCGGAGGCGGTGCCGGAGCGGTTCTTCCTGCACCTGACGGCGGTCGACCCCGTCCTGTGCACCGAGGACCTCGGCCTCTCCGTCGACCTCCGGATCCGCGCCGACCTCGACGCCTTCACCCGCTGGTGGCTGGGCGAGTTGCCCTGGGGCGCCGTGCTGCGCACCGGAGCCGCCCGCCTCGACGGCCCCACCGCGCTGCGCCGCGCCTTCCCCACCTGGTTCCGCGGCTACCTCTTCGCACCGGAGTCCGCGTTCGACCCCGCGCCCGCGCCCGTAACCGTGCCGCTCGCACCCGCGACCGCGCCGCCCGCCGTCCCTGCCGCCGCGCCCGAACCCGCCTGACCGGCGTCGCACCGCCGGGTCCCCGACCGGTGGCGGCGGGCGTGGTACTGATGGTGCGGCAGCGCTGACGGAGAGTGAAGGCGGCTAGGGATGCGGGTCGCGGTCATCGGGGCGAACGGCGGGATCGGCCGGTGCGTGGTGACCGAGGCGCTGGCGCGGGGGCACCGGGTGACGGCGGTGGTGCGGCGGCCGGAGGAGTACCAGGGGCTGGCGATCAGGGTGGTGCGGGCGGACGTGCTCGACCCGGCGGACGTGGCCCGGGCGGCGGCGCAGGAACAGGCCGTGGTCAGCGCGGTCGGCGGCGGTGACGGCCCCGGACGTGGGCGGCTGATCGAACCGGCGGCCCACGCGCTGGTCGCCGGCCTGCGCCGACTCGCCGACGCCGCACCGCGGCTGCTGGTGGTCGGCGGGGCGGGCGGGCTCGAGGTCCGGCCGGGCGTGCTGCTCTGGGACGACCCGGCGCTGGCACCCCGCACCCTGGAGGTGATGCGCGCGCACGGCCGCGCGCTGGACTACCTGCGGACCGTCGCCGACCTGGACTGGACGGTGCTCAGCCCGCCGCAGAGCCTGCTCCCCGGCGAGCGCACCGGCCACTACCGCACCGCCACCGACGAGTTGGTGACCACCCCGGACGGGTTGAGCAGCATCTCCCTCCCCGACTTCGCCACCGCGCTGGTCGACGAACTCGAGCAACCCAGCCACCACGGCGAACGGTTCACCTGCGGCTACTGAACCGCCGTTCGGTCAGCGGCAGTCCACCCGCCCGCTCACATCCCGCTCGGGAAGGCGTACGAACCCGGCACGCTCACCCGCGCGTTGTCGGCCGCGGTGCCGTACACCAGGGCGATCTCGTCGTGCGCGTGCAGCGTGATCGCGGCCGGATCGCCGCTCACCGCCTGGCCGTTGACGTACGCGGTGAGGGTGTGGTCGGCGTCCGTGCGCAGCCCGCCGAGGTGGTCGGCGGAGGTGGAGACCTGCCACTCGGTGAGGAACTGGCCGAGGGTGAAGTCCGCCTGGACGGGCGACTCGACGTGGATCACGCCGCTCCCGTCGTGGGTGTGCAACGGGCTGACCTGCCCGGCCTGTTCGTCGATGCCGAGGTCGGCGGGGACCGGCACCGCCTGCCCGTTCACGTACACGTCGAGGTGGGCGTGCAGGTGCAGGGCGGTGCCCTCGGCGGTGAGCATCGGCAGTCCGGCCTGTCGGACTGCGGCCGCGGCGGCGGCGCCGCTCGGGGCGTCCCACGGCGGGGCGGTGGTCCGCCCGTCGGCGGTGGTGCGCGGTTGGGCGGGGATCGCGGCAGCGGCGGGGGAGGAGCCGGAGTGGGTGGTGGTCACCGCCATCGCGGTCACCCCGCCGAACAGCGCCAGTGCCGCCGCGCCGAGTCCGCCCCGGAGCGCGATCCGCCGGCGCCGTTCCCGGCGGGCCTCGGCGGCCCGCTCGGCGGCCAGCCGGGCGCGCCGGTCCTGCTTCGAACTCCGTTCGTGGGAGCGGTGGTTGTCGCGGCCGGAAGCAGCCATGAAGAGTCTCCTGAGGTGCGTTCCCCCCTCGGGAACCCCCCCACGTCCGGTCGACCCCCCCCCACAAGGCCCGGGTGTGACGTCAGCCGAGCTGGACGGAGCGCTTGGCCAGGCCCATCCAGAAGCCGTCGATGACGCTGCGCTGCGCGCCGAGGTCGGCCTCGCCGGCGCCGAGGGTGACGAAGAGCGGGGCGAAGTGCTCGGTGCGCGGGTGGGCGAGCCGGCCGGCCGGGGCCTTGGTCTCGAAGTCGAGCAGCGCGTCCAGGTCGCGGGCCTCCAGGGCGCGGCGGCCCCAGTCGTCGAACTCGGCCATGACGGACGTCACACGGCCGTCGGGCGAGAGGGCGCGCAGGTTGTGGGTGAAGAAGCCGGAGCCGACGATCAGCACGCCCTCGTCGCGCAGCGGCGCGAGCTTGCGGCCGATCTCCAGCAGCTTCTGCGGGTCCAGGGTGGGCAGCGAGATCTGCAGCACCGGGATGTCCGCGTCGGGGTACATCTCCACCAGCGGGACGTACGCGCCGTGGTCCAGGCCGCGGTCCGGGACGTCCTGCACCGGGGTGCCGGGGCCGCGCAGCAACTTGCGGACGGACTCGGCGAGTTCGGGCGCTCCGGGGGCGGCGTAGCGGACCTGGTAGTAGTGCTCGGGGAAGCCCCAGAAGTCGTAGACCAGCGGCACCGCGGCGGTGGCGCCGATGGCCAGCGGGGCCTCCTCCCAGTGCGCGGAGACCATCAGGACGGCCTTCGGGCGGGGCAGGTCGGCGGACCAGGCGGCGAGCTCGCCGGGCCAGATCGGGTCGTCGGCGAGCGGCGGGGCGCCGTGCGAGAGGTAGAGCGCGGGCATGCGCTCGGTGCTGGCGGTGCTCATCGTCCATCTCCCATAGTTCAAATTTGAACCTCGTGCTTTCGACGGTACACCCGAGTTCGAATTTGAACAACAAGAGTAGGATGCGGGTATGGACGAACGGCCCACGGACCAACCGCGCTGGCTCAACGAGACCGAGATGGCCGCCTGGCGGGGCTTCGTCGCGGCCACCAACCTGGTCGCCCGTCGCCTGGAGCGCCAGCTCAAGGACGACGCGGGCCTCTCCCACACCCAGTACGAGATCCTGGTGCAGCTCTCCGCCGCGCCCGGCGGGTCGCTGCGGATGACCGACCTGGCCGACCGGCTGATCACCTCCAAGAGCGGCCTGACCTACCAGGTCACCCAGCTGGAGAAGGCCGGCCTGGTCGGCCGCCGCTCCTGTCCCAGCGACGTCCGCGGCGTCTTCGCCGAGATCACCGAGGAGGGCTGGCAGGTCCTGCGCGCCGCCGCCCCCGGCCACGTCGCGGCCGTCCGCGAGGCGCTGATCGACGTCCTCAGCCCCGCGCAGCTCGCCGCCCTGGCCGAGAGCCTCGGCACCGTCAGCGACCGCCTGCGCGCCACCGACGCCTGACCGCCGCGCGGCCCCGCGCGGGGAGCGTCAGAGCGCCGCGGCCCGGACGCACAGGACGTCCGGGAGGTGCGAGGTGAGCAGGGACCAGTGCTCGCCGCCGTCCGGGGAGCCGTACACCTCGCCGTTGCGGTTGCCGAAGTACACGCCGGCCGGGTCGGCGTCGTCGGTGCAGAGCGCGTCGCGCAGCACCACGCCGTAGTGCTGCTCCACCGGCAGTCCGGTGGCCAGCGGCTGCCAGGTCTCGCCGGCGTCGGTGGTGCGGAAGACCCGGCAGCGGCGGTCGACCGGGAGGCGGGCGTAGTCGGCGTCGAGCGGGAAGAGGTAGGCGGTGCCGGGGGTGTGCGGGTGGGCCGCCACGCCGAAGCCGAAGTCGGCGGGGAGGTCGCCGGCGATGGACTTCCAGGTGCGGCCGGCGTCGTCGCTGCGGTAGACGCCGCCGTGGTTCTGCAGGTAGATCCGGTCCGGGTCGCCCGCGTCGCGGGCCATCTTGTGCACGCACTGGCCGAACTCGGGGAACCGCTCGGGCAGGAAGTCCGCGCGGATCCCGGCGTTGGACGGCTCCCAGCTGCGGCCCCCGTCGGTGGTGCGGTAGACGCCGCCGGAGGAGACCGCGACGGTGACGGTGTCCGCGTCGCGCGGGTCGGTGAGGACGGTGTGCATGCCCTGCCCGCCGAAGCCGGCGCCCCAGTGCTCGCGCTGCGGGTGGTCCCAGAGCGCGTCGACCAGGGTGAAGCGCTCGCCGCCGTCGGTGGAGCGGAACAGGGCGGCGGGCTCGGTGCCCGCGTAGACCACCCCGGGCGCCTCCTCGCCCGCCGGGCAGAGCTGCCAGACCCGCTCCAGCGAGGCGCCGGTCCGCTCGGGGAAGCGGACGGCCGGCTGCTCCGGCTCCTGCCAGCTCGCGCCGAGGTCGTCCGACCACCAGACCGACGGCCCCCAGTGGCTGGAATCGGCGCCCACCAGCAGCCGGGTGCGGCCGCCGCGCTTGTCGACCGCCACCGAGTAGATCGCGTTCATCTGGAAGTGCGGGCCGCTGAACTCCCAGCTCCGCCGGTCCGAACTCCGGCCGAGGAAGAGGCCCTTCTGCGTGCCCACGGCCAGCAGGACATCCCGTACGTCAGTCATGGCGAACCATCCGGAGTCGGTTGTGCGCGGTCTCGCGACAGTGTGCTCCGGGGGTCTGACAGCTGCACGGCACCGCGCCGGAATGTTCGCCGACCCGGGATGGTTTATGATTCAACAAAGACCCGAGAAGGAGGACCCGATGGCATCCACGATCGACCTGCGCCGAGCCGAGGACCGCTTCCACACCCAGGCCGGGTGGCTGGACTCCAAGCACTCCTTCTCGTTCTCCCGGCACTGGGACCCGGCCAACACCCACTTCGGCGTCCTGTTGGTCTCCAACGACGACATCGTCGCCCCGGGCACCGGCTTCGACACCCACCCGCACCAGGACATGGAGATCATCACCTGGGTGCTGGACGGCGGCCTGGTCCACCAGGACTCCGAGGGCCACAACGGCGTCATCTACCCGGGCCTGGCCCAGCGGATGAGCGCCGGCACCGGCATCCTGCACAGCGAGAAGAACGACTCCTGGACGCTCACCGGCGAGCCCGAGCACCGCGACCCGGTCCGCTTCATCCAGATGTGGACCATCCCGGACGCCGCCGGAATCGTCCCCGGCTACGAGCAGCTGGACATCAACGACCAGCTCGCCCGCGGCGGTTGGACCACCCTGGCGTCCGGCATGGCCAAGCACGCCAACCAGCGGGCGATCGGCATCCGGCAGAAGCACGCCGCGATGCACGTCTCCCGGGTGCGCCCCGGCGAGACCCTGGAGCTCGCCACCGCGCCGTTCGTCCACCTCTTCGTGGCCCGCGGCGAGGCCGCCGTCGAAGGCGCCGGCCTGCTCCACGAGGGCGACGCGCTGCGCATCACCGGTGCCGAGGGCCAGCGGGTCACCGCCGGACCGGAGGGTGCCGAGCTGCTCCAGTGGGAGATGACCGCCACCCTCAACTGACCGTCGCACCACACCCGTTCGGGCCCGTCCACCGGTGAGAGCCGGTCGACGGGCCCGAACGCACGCGCACGCCCGAAACGCACGCGCGGGGCGGGCGGGGCCGCGACAACAGGAACGCGGAAGGGGTACCGGGAGCCTTCCCGGTACCCCTTCCGCGTCAACGACCGCAGGCTGCGGCTCAGTTCTGACCGGCCTTCTGCGCCGCCACCCCGGCGTGCACCTCGGCCATGTCCAACTTCCGGGCCTGGCCGATCAGATCCTCCAGTGCGGCCTCCGGCAGCGCACCCGGCTGGGCGAACACCAACACGCCCTCGCGGATGATCGCCAGCGTCGGAATCGACCGGATGTCGAACGCCGCCGCCAGCTCCTGCTGCGCCTCGGTGTCGACCTTCGCGAAGGTGAGGTCGCCGTGCTTGTCCGACGCGCGCTCGAAGACCGGCGCGAACTGACGGCACGGGCCGCACCAGGCCGCCCAGAAGTCGATCAGGACGAAGGCCTTCCCGTCCTCACCCTGGACCACCTCGTCGAAGTTCTCCTTGGTCAATTCCACCGTGCTCATCTCGCCACCTGCCTTCCGCAGTCGGATTCGAAACCGTCCGGGTCCCTACCCGGACCCACGCCCGGCACAACCCCGCCGCCACCGGGACTATTCCATCCGCCGGAGCCGCTGAACACCCGCGCCGCGCCGTGCGTACTCCCGGGTGAACCGGCCGAACGGCCGTCCGACACCGTCCCGGGAACCGCCATGACCTACACCAGCCGACGTGCCACCCTCCTCGCCGCAGGCGCCCTCGCCGCCGCGGCCCTGGTCGCCGGGTGCGGCTCCGGCGGCTACTCCTCCAACTCCGCCAAGTCGCCCGCGTCCAGCGCCCCCGCCAGCCCCTCCGCGGGCGGGGCGGCCCTGATGACCGAGCAGAACGCCACCCTCGGCACCCTGGTCACCGACGGCCAGGGGTTCACGCTCTACCGCTTCGACCAGGACACCGCCAGCCCCTCGGCCTCGCACTGCACCGGCGCCTGCGCCACCACCTGGCCGCCCGCCCTGGCCGGTGGCGACACCAGCCAGCTCAAGGGCATCGACGCCAAGCTCGTCTCCACCGTCACCCGCGCCGACGGCAGCCACCAACTGACGCTGAACGGCTGGCCGTTGTACCGCTACGCGCCCGACACCAAGCCCGGCGACACCAAGGGCCAGGGCGTCCAGGGCACCTGGTGGGCAGCCACCCCGACCGGCGCCAAGGCGATGCCCGGCGGCGCGAGCCCGTCGACCCCGTCCACGCCGACGACCCCGTCCACGCCGACGACCCCGTCCACGCCGAGCAGCCCGTCCACCGGTGGCGGGTACGGCTACTGAGGCCGTCGTGGACTGGCGGGCCGAAGGGGTGCGGCGCGGGCGCCCGAGCCGCACCCCCGCCACGGTTATCGACACGAGCCACCCCGGACTTGAGGGTCCGGGGACGGCCCGCGGCCACCGTCCGACGCGCCCGATCGCCCCGGCGGGGCGCACGCGCGAGGATGGCGCCGTGGCCGAGCACCCCCGCGCCACCGGTCACCACGGCGGCCCCCCTCCCGCCGGCCCGCGGGCCCCGGACTCCCGCGCCGACCGGCCGCCGGCCCGTACCGTCGAGGACCGGACGACGCGGCCCGCGAGCGGCGGTCAGCCGGCCGAGGACGAGCTGATGCGGGCGCTGTACCGGGAGCACGCCGGTCCGCTGTACGGGCTGGTGCTGCACCTGGTCGGCGGCGACCGGCAGCGGGCCGAGGACGTGGTCCAGGAGACCCTGGTCCGCGCCTGGCGGCACCTGGACCGGCTCGACCCCGACCCCCACAGCCTGCGGCCCTGGCTGGTCACCGTCGCCCGGCGGATCGTCATCGACGAACACCGCAGCCGCGCCGCCCGCCCCCGCGAGGTCCCCGCCGAGGAGCTCGACCGACTGCCCGCCGTGGACCTCGGCGCCGAGGAGCAACTCGACCGCACCCTGCGGCTGATGACCGTCGCCGACGCACTCGGCGCGCTCTCCCCGCCGCACCGCGCGGCGATCGCCGAGACCTACCTGCGCGGACGGACCGCCGCCGAGGCCGCCGTCGTCCTCGGCATCCCGGCCGGCACCGTCCGCTCCCGGCTCTACTACGCCCTGCGAGCCCTCCGGCTCGCCCTGGAGGAACGGGGAGTGACACCATGACCACCCCCCACGACGACCGCCGCGACCACGACGACCCCCGCGACCGGCACAGCCGCCGCGACCACGACGACTACCCCGACCACGACGACTACCCCGACCACGACGACTACCCCGACCGGCCCGAGCACCGGGGCGACGCGGACCGGCCCGAGCGCACCGATCCGCCGCACTCGGACGTCGCCGCGTACGTCCTCGGCGTGCTCGACCCCGACCGGCGGGAGCGGTTCGCCGCCCACCTGGCCGACTGCCCGCGCTGCGCGCTCGACGCCGAGCGGCTCGCCGGGACGGCCGGACTGCTGGGAGAACTACGGGACGCCGCGCCGGAGTTGGCGGACCAGGTCGAGCCCCCGGCGGAGCTGCTGCCGCGGCTGCTGGCCGAGGTCTCCGGCGAGCGGCGGCGCGGCCGGGTGCGTCGGCTGGTGCTGGTCGCGGTCGCGGCGATCCTCGCGGTCGGTGGGCCCGCGGCCACCTGGGCGCTCACCCAGGGCAGCCAAGTCGCTGCCGCCGCCGAGCAGTTCAGTGCCACCGACCCGGCCACCGGGGTGTCCGCGAAGATCGGCGTCACCCCCGTGACCTGGGGCAGCCGGATCAGCCTCGACCTGGCGCACCTGCAGGGCCCGCAGACCTGCGACCTGGTCGCCGTCGCGGCCGACGGCGCGCGGCAGACCGTCACCAGCTGGCAGGTCCCGGCGGCCGGCTACGCGGGCAGCGCCGAGCTGAGCACCTCCGGCGGCACCGGGCTCGCCCCGTCCGCCATCGACCACTTCGAGGTCCGCGTGCTGTCCGGCCAGGCCCAGAACGGGCGGACCGTCCTGGTCACCGTCCCGGCCCAGCACTGAGCGGCACGCCCAAGCGCCGGTCCCGGCACGCTCCTGCGCCGGCTCCGGCGCGCCCCGCGCTGGCCCCGGCGGCCCGGGCGTCGCACCCTGGAAGGACCGGTCCCGAACACCCTGCTCGCACCCGGGAGGTGGCGGCCATGAGGACGCTGGTCGGATGGCACATCGAGATGGAGTTCGAGGAGGACGGCGACCGCACCAGGGCCGCCGCGATGGTCCGCCTCGCCGACGGCACGGAGGTGCGTGCGCACGGCTACTCCACCAGGCACCACAGCGACAGCCCGCAGCTGCGGGTGGGCGAGGAGGTCGCGGGAGCGCGCGCCCTCAACGACCTCGCCATGCAACTGCTCACCAAGGCGCACGGCGAACTCAAGCGGCCGACCGAGGCCCCGATCCGCCCGCTGATGTGAGGCGCCCGGGGGCCGCAGCCGTCGACGCCCCGTCAGATCTCGGTCAGCGGCACCGCCGGGTCCGCCAGCCGCTCCGGGTCCACGCTCCGCCCGGAGCGGACCAGCTCGCGGATCGGGTCGGTGACGTCCCAGACGTTGACGTTCATCCCGGCCAGCACCCGCCCGCCGGACAGCCAGAACGCCAGGAACTCCCGCCCGGCCACGTCGCCGCGGAAGACCACCCGGTCGTAGCCGCCGGGCTCCGCGTAGCCGGTGTACTCCATGCCCAGGTCGTACTGGTCGGTGAAGAAGTACGGCACCCGGTCGTAGACGGCGTCGCCGCCGAGCATCGAGGCGGCGGCGACGGCGGGCTGGTTGAGTGCGTTCGCCCAGTGTTCGACCCGGATCGGCTTCCCGAAGAGCGGATGGAAAGCGCTTGCCACATCGCCCGCCGCGAACACGTCCGGGTGCGACGTGCGCAGGTGCTCGTCGGTGCGCACGCCGTTGTCCACAGTGAGGCCGGCGGCCTCGGCGAGGGCGGTGTTCGGGCTGATGCCGACGCCGACCACGACGGTGTCGGCCGGGACGGTGCTGCCGTCGCCCAGCCGGACGCCGTCCGCGCGCAGCTCCGCGACCTGGACGCCGAAGCGCAGGTCCACGCCGTGGGCGCGGTGCAGGTCGGCGAAGACCTGGGCGACCTCGCGGCCGAGCACCCGCAGCAGCGGCAGTTCCGCGGCCTCCAGCACGGTCACCTCCGCGCCGGCGGTGCGGGCCGCGGCGGCGGTCTCCAGGCCGATCCAGCCCGCGCCGACGATCACCACGCGCGCGCCGGGCCGGAACGCCGCCCGCAGCCGGTCGCTGTCGCCGACCCGCCGCAGGGTCTGCACGAAGTCGCCGTCGCCGCCCGGCACGGGCAGCCGTCGAGGTGCCGAACCGGTGGCCAACAGCAGCTTGTCGAACGGCAGTTGCTCGCCCCCGTCGAGGGTGACGGTGTGCCCGTCCGGGTCGATCGCGGAGGCCGTGGCGCCCAGCCGCAGCGTCACGTCGTGCGCGGCGTACCAGTCGGCGGGGTGGACGAAGATCTTCTCCCGGTCGTCCTTGCCGAGCAGGTAGCCCTTGGAGAGCGGCGGCCGCTCGTACGGGCGCTCCGGCTCGTCGCCGACCAGCGTGACCGGCCCCCGGTAGCCCTGGTCGCGCAGTGCCTCGGCGGCCTTGGCCCCGGCCAGGCTCGCCCCGACGATCACCATTCCGTTGTCCATGCCTCTGTTCCTTCCCCGGTCCGTTCCCCCGACGCGTCGCACCGACCCTGTCACCGCACTCCGCACGCGCGGAGGCAGCGCGCCGTGGACCGGTGGTGACCGACCGCGATTCGCCCGCGAGGCGCACCACGGTCCGGCCGGACCGGCCGCCTAGGCTGGGTACGGGCCCGGTCGTCCGGCCGGTGGAGCTGTCGAGAGGAGCCCGCGGGATGGGTGAGCGAACGGCCAAGGTGCGCTGCGTGCCCGCGGTGCCGTGCTGGGTCAGCCTGATGGCACGCGACCTCGACGCCGCGCAGGGCTTCTACGGTCCGCTGCTGGGCTGGGAGTTCGTCCCGGGCCCGGACCGCTGGGGACCGTACGTGCGCGCGGTGGTCGACGGCGTGGAGGTCGCCGGGCTCAGCGTGGTCTCCGAGGACTGGCAGCGCCCGGTCGCCTGGACCACCTACTTCGGCATCGAGAGCGCCGACCGGGCCGCGGACGGCGTGCGCGAGCGCGGCGGCACCCTGGCGGTCGGCCCGCTGGCCTTCGACGCGGGCCGGGTGGCGCTGGCCGCCGACCCGTTCGGCGCGACCTTCGGCATCTGGGAGGGCGAGCCCGGCGCGGACACCTGGCCGGCCGACCCCTGGACGTCCGACCCCGGCGCGCCGGTCTGGATCGAGCTGCGCACCGCCGACCCGTTCGCCGCCGCGTTGTTCTACGGCGAGGTGTTCCGCTGGGACGACCGCGGTCCGGCGCATTTCGAGGTCCGGTACGAGCACGAGCGGGTGGTGCTGCGCTCGGAGGGCCGCAGCGTGGCCGCGCTGTGCGCCGCGCAGGAGGTCGGCTCGCACTGGGAGGTGTTCTTCTCGGTCGCCGACACCGACGCCGCGGTCAAGCGGGCGGTGGGCCTGGGCGGCCGGGTGCTGGACGTGCCGGCGGACTCCCCGTACGGGCGGGTGGCCCGGCTGGCGGACGCCGAGGGCGGGCGCTTCTCGGTGATCAGCCCGGAGGGGTGAGCCGTTCCCTGACGGTTCGTCAGTTCTCGCTGCCGAGCGCGGTGGTACGGCGCCGCGCGGTCGGGGCGGTGGCGTGCGCGAACAGGCGGTGCATCGCCTCGGGCAGGTCGTCCGGCCCGGTCACCGGGTGGTGGAAGTCGAAGCGGGCGTCGAGCAGTGCGGCGGGGTCGGTGCCGAGCAGGCGCAGCCGCAGTCCGCGGCGGTCCAGGGCGATCGGGCGGACCTCGCGCAGCCGGTTGGCGGGCCCGTCCCAGCCGGACGGGCCGGCGCGGTGGTCGAGGGCCTGCGCGCCGAGCACCAGCAACTGGTCGGCGTGGGCGGTGGCGAGGTGCTGCAGCAGCGGCGGCTCCTCGGCGGCGACCGGGTCGGGCGCGGCGGCGGCCAGCGCGTCCGGGTCGAGGCAGCACTCGGCGCCCCACAGGTCGTCCAGCGCCAGGTGGTCGAGCTCCAGCCGGAGCAGCGCGTGGCTGCCGGCGGCGTGGCGGCGGAAGTGGGCGGCGGGGTCCTCGGCGGGGGCGCCGGTGAGGATGCCCCGGGCCTGGAGGCGGCCGCGGATGCGGTGCGGGACGGCGACCGGGGCGACGTCGACGCAGTCGAGTTCGGCGGTGAGCGGGGTGCGGGCCAGGGCGGTGATCCGGTGCAGCGCGGACTCGCGTTCCACCAGGACCGCGACCGAGCCGTCCGGGCGCAGCGCGCAGGCGACCAGCGGCGGCAGCCCGGGCCGGGCGGCCAGGTCGGCGCCGCGGATGTCGAGCACCGCGGAGGAGGCGAACTCCAGCAGGGTGCGGGCGCGTTCGGCGGGGCTGGGGGCGGACGACCGGCGGGCGGAGTCGGGCAGCACGGGGAGCCTCCTTGGTTGCTTAGGTGAGGCTAACCTAAGTCAAGGAGGGTGGTGAGGTCCAGGCGCGGCGCGCGGGAGGGGGGTGACCGTCGGCGATGCTCCTATAGACGTCAAGCGGCAGGCGCGAGGTCGTTTCGAGTGATTCGTGCGGCTGCTGTGCTGGTGAGCGCGCGGTAGACCTCTCGTGCGACGAAGCGCTTGAGGCAACGCGTGATGTCCTTCTTCGAGAGCCCTTCCTTGGTGCGACGGGTGACGTAGGCGCGGGTGCGCTCGTCGTAGCGCATGCGGACCAGCACGATGGTGTGCAGGGCGTTGTTGGCGGCCCGGTCGCCGCCTCGGTTGAGGCGGTGGCGGTGGGTGCGGCCCGAGGATGCAGGGATCGGTGCGACCCCGGCAAGGTGCGCGAACGCGCTCTCGGAGCGCATCCGTTCGGGGTTGTCCCCGGCGGATGCGAGGAGCTGGCCGGCAGTCTCGGGGCCGACGCCGAACAG
>NZ_JBSFXE010000021.1:0-133260 GCF_053595195.1 Kitasatospora sp. NPDC002522 | reverse complement strand
CTGCAGGGGGGACCCTGTGGGAGAGTAGGACGCCGCCGAACAATCTTTCAGAAGAAGCCCCCTGACGGGATGTCAGGGGGCTTCTTCGCGTTCTCTGACAGATTCCGGGACAGAAAAGGACCCGACAGGTCCGTACCATTGCCGGTTCCGGCGGTGGGCGGCACACTGTGGCGTCATGGTCGTGGAGCGGGACGAGGGCACCGGCGAGAGAGCTGGGCGGGGCGGCGACGCTTTTCGGGCGTTCTATGAGGCGGCGTACGGGCAACTGGTGGCGCATCTGTACGCGCTGACGGGCGATCTGGGCGAGGCGCAGGATGCCGCGCAGGAGGCGTTCGTCCGGGCGTGGAACCACTGGGGGCGGCTGTCGGCGCATGAGAATCCGGTGGCGTGGGTGCGGTTGACGGGGCAGCGGATCGCGATCAGCCGGTGGCGGCGGGCGCGGACGGCGTTGCAGAGCTGGATCCGGCACGGGGACGCGAATCTGCCGGTGCCGGGCCCCGGACCGGAGACGGTGGCGTTGGTGGAGGCGTTGCGGCGGTTGCCGGAGGCGCAGCGGTCGGCGTTGGTGTGGCATCACATGGGGGGTCGTTCGGTGGCGGAGATCGCCGCGGACGAGGGGGTCCCGGTGGGGACGGTGAAGGCGCGGTTGCATCGGGGGCGCCAGGCGTTGGCGGTGCTGTTGGGGGAAGAGCCGGCGGCGGTCGCGCAGGAGCCGGTGGTCGCGCCGCTGCGGCCGGTTCGGGCGGGCGCCGCGGGTGAGCAGGGGGCGGCGGTGCGGGACGGCGGGGCTGACGGGGAGCCGGCGGCTGTGGAGTTGACGGAGGATCAGGGCGCGCCGGTGCGGGTGCCGGAGGACTGTGGTTCGCGTGTCTAGGGGCGGGGTGGACGAGGAGGACCGTCCGGCGATTCCGGCCGGGCGGTTGGAGGACTTGTTCGACGGGCTGCGGCGGGAGGTGGTGCTGGGGGTGCCGGTGCCGCCTTCGGCGGAGGTGGTGCGTCGGGGGGTGCGGCGTCGGCGGCGTCGGGTGGGCGCGGCGGCCGGGGCGGGGGTGCTCGGGGCGGCGGTGCTGTGGTCGGGCTTGTCGGTGTTGCCGGCGCGGGGTGGGCACGGGGTGGCGGGTCATCCGGTGCCGGATTCGGTGGCGCCGTTGCCGTTGCCGACGGATGGTCCGTCGTTCCCTTCGGTGGCGCCCATGCCGGTGGTGCTGGATCGGGTGCCGGGTCCGTTGGCGTCGGCGGAGGCGCCGGTGCGGTCGCTGGTGCTGGACGTGTCGCGGTTGCCGAGTGTGCTGGGGGCGTACGGGCCGTGGGCGGTGGCCGCTGACGCGTCGCCGAGCGCGGAGGCGGGTTCGCCGTCGCCGGGGTCCGGCGAGGTGGTGACGGAGACTGCGGAGCCGTTCGCGGAGGGGTGCGTGGCGAGGCTGGTGCGGTCGGTCGGGGCCGAGCAGGTGTGGGGGGAGGCTTACACGGACGGGGGCCGGGAGGAGGTGACGGCGCACCAGTTCGTGTTGCGTTTCGGGAGTTCGCAGGAGGCGGCGCTCGTGGGTGGCCGGTTGCTGGCGGGTGGGGACTGCGTGGCGCCGAGTGCGGGCTGGGTGGTGGAGCAGCAGGTCGGCGGGGTGGTGGCGTTGGGGGTGGAGGTGCCGGTGGCGGCGGCGGAGGAGGTCGCCGTGCACGTGGACGGGCCGCTGGTGGCGGTGTTGACGGTGCATCGGGGTGGGCGCGGGGTGTGGCCGGGGGAGGGGTTGTCGGAGCCGTTCCGGGATGCGGCGACGGAGTTCCTGGCGTTGGGTGACTCCCCGGCGCAGTGAGGCGGGCGAGCTGGTCGCTGCGGACGCGGGGGAGCTCGTCGAAGCGAGGCGGCGGAGCCCGTCCAGGGTTCTTCAAAAAGTTGGGGTTCATCGAAAAATTTCCGGAACTCGATGCAACCTGCCCCTGGCCTGCCGCGTAAGTGTGATGGGACCGCTGCCGCTTGGGCGGTGGTCCGACGGGGGATGCGCTCGGCCGGGTCATCGGGGCAGAACAGGGGACTGCCCCGGTGTCCGGCCGAGCGGGCCGCCGGTGAGCGGCGGTCGGCGGGCCCGGCCGGGGAGAGGTGGGGTGCCGTGGGCGTGGGGGCGGTGTCGGAGCCGGCGGGGTTGCGCGGGCGGGTGACGGGTTCGGGGTCCGGGCCGGTGGAGTCGATGGTGGTCTGCGAGAACCTGGTGCGGATCCATCGCGCCGAGGGGGTCGAGGTGCAGGCCCTGCAGGGGCTGGATCTGACCGTGGAGGACGGCGAGTTGCTGGCCGTGGTCGGGGCGTCGGGGTCGGGGAAGTCGACGCTGCTCGGGATCCTGGCGGGGCTGGACGTGCCGACGGCGGGCAGTGCCCGGGTGGCGGGGCACGATCTGCTGGCGATGGGGAGGCGCGAGCGGCTGGATTTCCGTCGCCGGACGGTGGGTTTCGTCTGGCAGCAGACCGCTCGGAACCTGTTGCCGTATCTGACGGCGGTGGAGAACGTGATGCTGCCGATGGGCTACGCGGGGGTGCGGCGCCGGGAGCGGCGGGCGCGGGCGGTGGAGTTGCTGGAGCTGCTGGGGATCGGCCGGTTGGCGGGGCGGCGGCCGGCCGAGATGTCGGGCGGTGAGCAGCAGCGGGTGGCGATCGCGGTGGCCAATGCGAACGCCCCGGCGCTGTTGCTGGCGGACGAGCCGACGGGGGAGTTGGACAGTGCGACGGGTGAGGAGATCTTCGGCGCGCTGCGGGCGGTGAACGAGGAGCTGGGGGTGACGGTGCTGATCGTCACCCATGACCTGATGGTGGCTCAGGAGGTGCGCCGGACGGTGCGGATCCGCAACGGCCGGACCTCGACGGAGGTGCTGCGGCCGGAGCGCGGGGAGCCGGGGGTGGAGTACGCGGTGCTGGACCGGGTGGGCCGGTTGCAGTTGCCGCAGGACTTCACCGAGGCGCTGAGGCTGCGCCGCCGGGTGCGGTTGGCCCTGGAGGAGGACCACATCGGGGTGTGGCGGGTCGAGGAGTCGGAGGTGCGCGGGTGACCGAGGCGATGGTGGTGGTGGAGGGGGTGCACCGGACGTTCGGCGTGGGGGACCGGGCGGTGCACGCGGTGCGCGGGGTGTCGTTCACGGCGCATGCGGGGGAGCTGACGGCGCTGCGGGGCCGCTCGGGGTCGGGGAAGACCACGCTGCTGAACCTGGTGGGCGGGCTGGACACCCCGTCGGCGGGGCGGATCAGCATCGACGGCACGGATCTGGCGGGGTTGGACGAGGCGGGTCGGCTGGCGCTGCGGCGGGACCGGATCGGGTTCGTGTTCCAGTCGTTCGGGTTGATCTCGGTGCTGACGGCGGCGGAGAACGTCGGGGTGCCGATGCGGCTGCGGCGGGTGGCGGTGCGGGAGCGCGAGGAGCGGGTGCGCGACCTGCTGGCGATGGTCGGGCTGAGCGAGCAGGCGGCGCAGCGTCCGGCGGAGCTGTCGGGTGGTCAGCAGCAGCGGGTGGCGGTGGCGCGGGCGTTGGCGAACCGGCCGGCGTTGCTGGTCGCGGACGAGCCGACCGGGCAGTTGGACGCGGACACCGGGCTGGCGATCATGCGGTTGCTGCGTTCGGTGGTGCGCAGCGAGGGGGTGACGGCGCTGGTGGCGACGCACGACCAGCAGCTGATGGAACTGGCGGACCGGGTCCTGGAGTTGCGGGACGGCCGGATCGTCGAGTAGTCGGGGGCCCGGGTGCTGGACCCGGGCCCCCGCGTGGTGGGGCGGGTTCAGGCCCAGAGGTCGCGGACCTGGTCGGCGACGCGGGCGGCCTGGGCGCGGCCGGCTTCGGCGGCGGGGGTGCGGACGGCCGGGTCGAGCGGGTTGGCGCCGAACGCGGCGCGGGAGTCGTCGTCGGGGGTGAGGGCGAGGACCCGGGCGGTCTTCTCCAGCTCGACGATCTCCGGTTCGGTGAACTGGTCGGGCATCGGGGAGAGGATGAGGACGGCTTGCTGACCGGTCATCAGGTCGGCGTTGTTGGAGCTGCGGACGCCGCCGTCGGTGTAGCGGTGGCCTTCGATCTCGACGACGGGCCAGATGCCGGGGACGGCACAGCTGGCGGCGACGGCGTCGACCAGGGGGATGCCGGAGTCGCGGTCGAAGTAGCGCGGTTCGGCGGTGTCGACGTCCACGGCGACGAGGGTGAGCGGCCAGCTGGGCCAGTCGTGGCGGGGGAGTCGGCCGGCGATGACGGCGTGCCGGTCGGCGGCGGGGACGGTGTCGGCGGCGAGGGCGAGGGCGCAGAGCCGGCGGCGGAGTTCGGTGCGGTCGGTGACCTCGTCCAGCAGCTGGTTGAGGGTGGCGATGACCGTGCCGAGGGCTTCGAAGGGAGGTGTGATCTCGTGGTTCTGCAGGCCGGGGTCGGTCTGTCGCCGGTAGAGCTCGGCGAGCGGGAGGCCGCCGGCGAGCTGGGCGGCGACGGTGGAGCCGGCGGAGGTGCCGATCACGTGGTCGGCGCGGCCGGGGACGTCGATTCCGGCTTCGGCGAGGCCGTGCAGGAGTCCGGTCTGCCAGGCGATGCCGGTGAGTCCGCCGCCGCCGAGTACCAGTCCGCGCAAGGTGGTTCCCCCTGTAGTCGGCGTGCGCTCCGGTGGGGCGCACGCGCCGTCAAGATGATGACAATTCTCCCCCAGTGACGGACTGATCAGCGGATATTCGGATCAGAAGTCGTAATCTCTGAGGCATGGTGGACACGGGCCGCGGCCGACTGCGGATCTATCTCGGGGCGGCCCCGGGGGTCGGCAAGACGTACGCCATGCTGTCCGAGGCGCACCGGCGCCGGGAGCGGGGCTCCGACGTGGTGGTCGGCTTCGTGGAGACGCACGGTCGGGAGCGGACCGCCGAACTGCTGGCCGGGTTGGAGATCGTCCCGCGCCGTGCCATGACGCACCGCGGCGCCGACTTCACCGAGCTGGACCTGGATGCGGTGCTGGCCCGCGACCCGGCGATCGTGCTGGTCGACGAGCTGGCGCACACCAACGTCCCCGGCTCGCGCAACGCCAAGCGCTGGCAGGACGTGGAGGAGCTGCTGGCGGCCGGCATCGACGTGATCTCCACCGTCAACGTCCAGCACCTGGAGTCGCTGGGCGACGTGGTCGAGGGCATCACCGGGGTGCGGCAGCGCGAGACCGTCCCGGACGACGTGGTGCGCCGGGCCGACCAGATCGAGCTGGTCGACATGTCCCCGCAGGCGCTGCGCCGCCGTCTCGCGCACGGCAACGTGTACGCGCCGGAGAAGGTCGACGCGGCGCTCGCCCACTACTTCCGGCCCGGCAACCTGACCGCGCTGCGCGAGCTCGCGCTGCTGTGGACGGCCGACCGGGTCGACGAGTACCTGCAGCGCTACCGGGCCGAGCAGGGCATCCAGGGCACCTGGCAGGCCCGCGAGCGGATCGTGGTCGGCCTGACCGGCGGCCCCGAGGGCGCCACGCTGATCCGCCGGGCGGCCCGGATCGCCGCCCGCGCGTCGGCCGGTGAACTCCTCGCGGTGCACATCACCCGGTCCGACGGACTGTCAGGTTCCTCGCCGCAGGCGCTGATCGAGCAGCGGGCCCTGGTGGAGAGCCTCGGTGGCTCCTTCCACACCGTGCTCGGCGACGATCCGGCGGCCGGCCTGCTGGACTTCGCCCGCGGCGTCAACGCCACCCAGATCGTCATCGGCACCAGCCGGCGCAAGTTCTGGCAGTACGTGTACGGGCCGGGCGTCGGCTACACGGTGACCCGGGACTCCGGCGACATCGACGTCCACATGGTCAACCACGAGCACGCCGCCCGCGGCCGCGGCCGGATCCCGATCCGCAAGGTCACCGACCTGGGCCGCACCCGCACCCTCGCGGGCTGGTTCATCGGGGTGGCCGGGCCGCCGCTGCTGGCGGTGCTGCTCACCCACTTCCACGGGCTCGGGCTCTCCACCGACATGCTGCTGTTCCTGTCGCTGACGGTCTGTGCGGCGCTGGTCGGCGGGCTGTTCCCGGCGATCGCCTCGGCGCTGGTCGGCTCGTCCGCGCTCAACTACTACTTCGCGCCGCCGGTGCACACCTTCACCATCTCCGAGCCGCAGAACATCATGGCGGTGGCGATCTTCACGGCCGTCGGCATCGCGGTCGCCACGGTGGTCGACCTGGCCGCCCGGCGCAGCCACCAGGCCGCCCGCAGCCAGGCCGAGGCGCAGACCCTGTCCGCGCTGGCCGGCACCGTGCTGCGCGGCGCGCCGAGCGGTGAGGGGGTGCTGACGGCGCTGCTGGAGCAGGTCCGGGAGACCTTCCAGCAGGACGCGGTGGCGCTGTTGGAGCGTCCCGACCCGCACACCGCGTGGCACACCGCGGCCTCCGCCGGGCCGCGTCCGCCGGCCGGCCCCGAGCAGGCCGACGTGGACGTGCCGGTCGGCGAGCGCCTCGCCCTGGTGCTGCGCGGCCGGGTGGTGCCCGCCGAGGACCGGCGGATGCTCGGCGCGTTCGCCAACCAGGCCGCCGTCCTGCTGGACCGCCGCCGCCTCGCCGGGGAGGCCGCCGCCGCCCGCCGGGAGGCCGAGGGCAACCGGATCCGCACCGCGCTGCTCGCCGCCGTCTCGCACGACCTGCGCACCCCGCTCGCCGGGATCAAGGCCGCGGTGACCTCGCTGCGCGCCGAGGACGTCGAGTGGGAGCCGGAGGACGAGGCCGAGCTGCTGGCCGGCATCGAGGCCGGCGCCGACCGGCTGGACCACCTGATCAACAACCTGCTGGACATGAGCCGGCTGCAGACCGGCACCGTCACCCCGCTGATCCAGCCGACCGACCTGGACGAGGTGGTGCCGTTCGCGCTGGGCGGCGTCCCGGCGGGCAGCGTCAAGCTGGACGTGGCCGAGACGTTGCCGATGGTGCGCGCCGACGCCGGGCTGTTGGAGCGGGTGCTCGCCAACCTGGTGGAGAACGCCGTCAAGTACAGCCCGGACGGCAGCCCGGTGCTGGTCAAGGCCGACCGGCTGGACCAGGCGGGGCGGGCGGCCCGGGTCGAGCTGCGGATCGTGGACCGCGGCCCGGGCGTCCCGGAGGAGGCGCGGGAGCGGATCTTCGCGCCGTTCCAGCGGCACGGCGACGCGCCGCGCGGCAACGGCGTGGGCCTGGGCCTGGCCGTCGCCCGCGGCTTCGCGGAGGCGATGGGCGGCACCGTCACCGCCGAGGACACCCCCGGCGGCGGACTCACCATGGTGGTCGCGCTCGACGCCGTCGACCTGCACGACCACCCCGACAACCGAAAGGCCGGTCCCGCATGACCCGGGTCCTCGTCGTGGACGACGAACCGCAGATCGTCCGCGCGCTGGTGATCAACCTGAAGGCCCGCAAGTACGAGGTCGACTCGGCGCACGACGGCGCGAGCGCCCTGGAACTGGCCGCCGCCCGCCACCCCGACGTGGTGGTGCTCGACCTGGGCCTGCCCGACATGGACGGTGTCGAGGTGATCCGCGGCCTGCGCGGCTGGACCCGGGTGCCGATCATCGTGCTCTCCGCCCGGCACGCCTCCGACGAGAAGGTGGAGGCACTGGACGCCGGCGCCGACGACTACGTCACCAAGCCGTTCGGGATGGACGAGCTGCTGGCCCGGATGCGCGCCGCCGTCCGCCGCGCCGAACCGGTCGCCGCCGAGGGCGAGTCGGTGATCGCCACCGAGTCCTTCACCGTCGACCTGGCCGCCAAGAAGGTCAACCGGGACGGCGCGGACGTCCGCCTCACCCCGACCGAGTGGCACCTGCTGGAGGTGCTGGTGCGCAACTCCGGCCGACTGGTCAGCCAGACCCAGCTGCTGCAGGAGGTGTGGGGCCCCGCCTACCGCAAGGAGACCAACTACCTGCGGGTCTACCTGGCGCAGCTGCGCCGCAAGCTGGAGGCCGACCCGTCGCACCCGCGGCACTTCATCACCGAACCGGGCATGGGATACCGGTTCGAGCCGTGAACGGACGGCCGGACGGGACCTGCCGCTCTGCCGCCGGGCGGTGCCGAACCGGTACCCTTCCGGCATGAGTGGTGACAACATCGGCGCGCCGGCGCAGGGCCGTTTCCGCCGCATGCTGACCCGGCTGACGTCCTCCTCGGAGGAGCTCGCCGCGCAGGAGCTGCGGCAGGACACCGCCGAGGCGGGCTGCACCCCGATCGCCGCCTGCGGCGACCGCGAGGTGGTCACCGTCGCCGGCACCCTGCGGACGGTGACGCTCCGCCCGCGCGCGGGAGTCCCGGCGCTGGAGGCCGAGCTGTTCGACGGGACCGAGGCGCTGGACGTGGTCTGGCTGGGCCGTCGCTCGATCGTGGGAATCGAGCCGGGCCGCCGTCTGATCGCCAGCGGCCGGATCAGCCATGCACGCGGCCGTCGCGTGCTCTTCAACCCCCGCTACGAGCTGCGTCCGGTGGGACACGGGAGCGAGTCAGCGTGACCAACGAGGCCGAGGCCGCCCGCATGACCCCCGACGACCGGCAGGACGACGACAACAGCGTGTACGAGCGGGACGCCTCCAAGGAAGCGGCCGAGACGGTGCTCAAGGCCTTCGGCGGCGTCCGCGGCATGGTCGACATGACGCTGCCGGGCCTGGTCTTCATCATCGCCTTCAACATCACCCACAAGGTGCCGGTCGCCGCCTGGTCGGCGCTGGCCCTGTGCGCGGTGTTCGTGGTGATCCGGCTCGCCCGCCGGGAGACCATCCAGCACGCCTTCAGCGGCGTGTTCGGCGTGGCGATCGGTGCCTGGATCTCCATGAAGACCGGCAAGGCGCAGGACTTCTACCTGCCGGGCCTGCTGTGGAACGTCGGCTACTGCGTGGCGCTGGCGATCTCCGCATTGGTCCGCTGGCCGATGATCGGCGTGATGCTCGGCCCGATCACCGGCGAGATGTTCACCTGGCGCAAGCAGAACCCCGGCCGGCTGGCCGCCTACACCAAGGCCACCTGGGCCTGGGTGCTGATCATGGGCCTGAAGCCGCTGGTCCTCTTCCCGCTGTACTTCACCGGCAACGTCAACCTGCTGGGCTGGCTGAAGGTCGCGCTCGGCATCCCGCCGCTGCTGCTGGCGATGTACGTGACCTGGCAGATCCTGCTGAAGGCGCCGCCGCCGATCAAGGCGGAGGTCCTCGAGGACGAGGACGAGCAGAAGTGAACGAAGGGCCCGCGCCGACGGCGCGGGCCCTTCGTCGTCGTTCGCGGGATCAGCCGGCGAGCAGCGTCTCCAGCTCCTCCTCGCGTTCCTGGGCGGCGACGAACAGCAGCTCGTCGCCGGCCTCCAGGGTGTCGTTGCCGCTGGGGACCAGCACCCGGCCCTCGCGGATGATGGTGACCAGCGCGGTGTCCACCGGCCAGGCCACGTCGCCGACCCGGGTGCCCACCAGTGCGGTGTCGGCGGCCAGGGTCAGCTCGACCAGGTTGGCGTTGCCCTGGGAGAAGCGCATCAGCCGGACCAGGTCGCCGACGCTCACCGCCTCCTCGACCAGCGCCGACATCAGGCGCGGGGTGGAGACCGCGACGTCCACGCCCCAGGACTCGTTGTACAGCCACTCGTTCTTCGGGTTGTTCACCCGGGCGACCACCCGCGGCACGCCGTACTCGGTCTTGGCGAGCAGCGAGACGACCAGGTTGACCTTGTCGTCGCCGGTCGCGGCGATCACCACGTGGCAGCGCTGCAGCGCGGCCTCGTCCAGCGAGGTGATCTCGCAGGCGTCGGCCAGCAGCCACTCGGCCAGCGGGACGCGCTCCACCGAGATGGAGTTGGGGTTCTTGTCGATCAGCAGGACCTCGTGGCCGTTCTCGAGCAGCTCGCCCGCGATCGAACGGCCGACGGCACCGGCTCCGGCGATGGCGACGCGCATCAGTGATCAGCCTCCTCGGGGCCCTTGGCGAAGGCGGCCTCGACGGCGGCCAGCTCGCTGCGGCGCAGCATCACGTGGACCAGATCGCCTTCCTGCACGACCATCTGCGGCGTGGGCAGCACGCCCTCGCCGACCCGGGTGACGAACGCCACCCGGACGTCCGCGGCGGCCTCCAGCTCGGAGACGCGGTGCCCGACCCACGCGGCGGAGAACGCCACCTCGGCGAGCTGGATTGCGCCCGACGGGTCCTGCCAGACCGGCTCGGCGCCGCTCGGCAGCAGCCGGCGCAGCATCTGGTCGGCGGTCCAGCGGACGGTCGCGACGGTGGGGATGCCCAGGCGCTGGTACACCTCGGCGCGGCGCGGGTCGTAGATGCGGGCCGCGACGTGCTCGACGCCGAAGTTCTCGCGGGCGACCCGGGCGGCGATGATGTTGGAGTTGTCACCGCTGGAGACGGCGGCGAACGCGCCGGCCTCCTCGATGCCCGCTTCCTTCAGGGTGTCCTGGTCGAAGCCGACCCCGGTGACCCGGCGGCCGTTGAAGCCGGCGCCGAGGCGGCGGAACGCCGTCGGGTCCTGGTCGATGACCGCGACCGAGTGGCCTTGTTTCTCGAGCGTTCTGGCGAGGGCGGAGCCCACGCGCCCGCAGCCCATGATGACGATGTGCACGCGACTACCTCACCCGGTCCGTTGGGGTCATGACCTGCGTAAACACCGCTCATCGTCCTTCCGTGCCCCGGAATTCGGGGGCGAGTCGTGGGCCGCGCCTGGGATCCGACGCGCCGGGCAACTCGGTGTTGCCCGTTAACTCTTCATCCGACACGCTAGCCGGTCCGCCGAACACAGTCGCGAGCAAGGTGGCACCGGGGGCATGCGGCGGCACCGGGAGCCCTTACGATTCCTTGCTGTGCCTATGCCTGCTGACCTACCGAAACGCATCCTGATCGGGCGTGCCCTCCGCAGCGACAAGCTCGGGGAGACCTTGCTGCCCAAGCGGATCGCGCTGCCGGTGTTCGCCTCCGACGCCCTGTCCTCGGTCGCCTACGCCCCCGAGGAAATCCTGCTCACGCTGTCGCTGGCCGGCGCGTCGGCGATCCACTTCTCGTGGCAGATCGGCGTCGTGGTCGCCATCGTGATGCTCGCGGTGGTCGCGTCGTACCGGCAGAACGTCCACGCCTACCCCAGCGGCGGCGGCGACTACGAGGTCGCCACCGTCAACCACGGGCCGAACTCCGGCCTGGTGGTGGCGAGCGCGCTGATGGTCGACTACATCCTCACCGTGGCGGTGTCCACCACCTCGGGCGTGGCCAACGTGGTCTCGGCGGTGCCCGCGCTGCGCGGGCACGAGCTGGGGCTGTCGGTGACCCTCGTCATCGTGCTGATGGGCATGAACCTGCGCGGCGTCCGGGAGTCCGGCAGCGCGTTCGCCGTCCCCACCTACGCGTTCATGTTCGGCGTGATCGGCATGGTCGGCTACGGCCTGGTGCGGCACTTCGCGTTCGGCGCGCAGATGCCGGCCGAGAGCGCGCCGTTCCACCTGGAGGCGACGCCCGGCAACGACTCGCTGGCCGGGTTCGCGCTGGTGTTCCTGCTGCTGAAGGCGTTCTCCTCCGGCTGTGCCGCGCTGACCGGTGTGGAGGCGATCTCCAACGGCGTGCCGGCGTTCCGCAAGCCGAAGAGCAAGAACGCCGCCACCACGCTGCTGATGATGGCCTCGATCGCCGTGGTGATGTTCATGGGCATCATCTACCTGGCGCACCTGACGGGCACGCAGATGGCCGAGAACCCGGTCGAGCAGCTGGTCGGCGCGCCCGAGAACTACCACCAGAAGACCGCGCTCGCGCAGATCTCCGAGGCGGTGTTCTCCAACTTCACCCCGGGCTTCTACTTCATCGCCGGCGTCACCGGCCTGATCCTGGTGCTGGCCGCCAACACCGCCTTCAACGGCTTCCCGGTGCTCGGCTCGATCCTCGCCCAGGACCGCTACCTGCCCCGCCAGCTGCACACCCGCGGCGACCGGCTGGCGTTCTCCAACGGCATCATCCTGCTGGCGGGCGCGGCGATCCTGTTCATCGTGGCGTTCGGCGCCGACCCGAACCGGCTGATCCAGCTGTACATCGTCGGCGTCTTCGTCTCCTTCAACATGAGCCAGTCCGGCATGATCCGGCACTGGACCCGCGAGCTGAAGACCGAGACCGACCCGAAGAAGCGCGCCCACATGCAGCGCAGCCGGGCGATCAACACCTTCGGCCTGGTGATGACCATGGCGGTGCTGATCGTGGTGCTCGCCACCAAGATCAGCCACGCCTGGATCGCGATCGCCACCATGGTGGTGCTGTTCGTGATGATGAAGGCGATCCGCCGCCACTACGACAGCGTCAACACCGAGCTGGTGGCCGCCGAGGAGCCCGACGACGTCGCCCCGCCGACCCGGGTGCACGCCATCGTGCTGGTCTCCAAGCTGCACAAGCCCGCGCTGCGGGCCCTCGCGTACGCGCGACTCGCCCGGGCGCACACCCTCGAGGCGGTCACCGTCAACGTCGACCCGGTCGACACCGCGGCGCTCCGCCAGGACTGGGACGCGCGCGGCATCGACGTCCCGCTGAAGGTCCTCGACTCGCCGTACCGCGAGGTCACCGGGCCGGTGCTGGAGTACGTGAAGAACCTCCGCCGCTCCAGCCCGCGCGACGTCGTCGCGGTGTACATCCCCGAGTACGTGGTGGGCCACTGGTACGAGCACCTGCTGCACAACCAGAGCGCACTCCGGCTCAAGGGCCGCCTGCTGTTCAAGCCCGGCGTGATGGTGACTTCCGTACCCTGGCAGCTGGAGTCCTCGGAGCGGCGCAAGTCGCCCAAGGCGTGGTCCGCGCCCGGCGCGGTGCGCCGCGGCGAGCCGCGCCAGGCGGTGCCCGCCGCCGACGAGGGCCGGGAGAGCGACGCCGCACCGCGCGGCTGACCCGACCCGTTCCGCATCCCGTCCAGCCCCTGTAAGGAAACGACGCCGTGACCCGCAACAACCCGCCCCGTTCCTCCGGTCGGTCGGGACGCCCCGGCCGCGCGTCCGGCGCCAAGCCGGGGCAGGTGGCGCACCCGCGCTGGAGCTCCCGGCCGGCCCGCCCCGAGGCCACCGACCGGGAGGGGAACACCGCCCGCAGCCTGCCGCCGGTGCCGGGTGACGCCTCGTCATCGGCGAAGGGCGGTGCGGGTGCCAGGGGTGCCGGCGGTGCTGCGGGCGCCGGTGGCGCTGCCGGTGCCGGTGGCGCTGCCGCGAAGGGCGGCGCGGCCGGCGGGAAGGGCGCGGGTGCCGCTGCGGGTAAGGGTGCCGGTGCGGGTAAGGGCACCGGCGCCGGCCGGGGTGCTGTGAAGCAGGGGCGCAAGCCCGGGACGGTGCGGCCGCCGAAGGCCGTGCGGGCGGCGCAGCCGGTGCTGCGCGCCCCGTCCGGGGACCCGCTGGTGGGGGAGCGGTACGAGGTCGAGGTCGGGCCGGTCGCGCACGGCGGGCACTGCGTGGCGCGGCACGAGGGGCGGGTGCTGTTCGTCCGGCACGCGCTGCCCGGCGAGCGGGTGGTGGCGCTGGTGACCGAGGGCACCACCACCTCGCGGTTCCTGCGCGCGGACGCGGTGGAGGTGCTGGAGGCCGCCAAGGAGCGGATCGAGGCGCCGTGCCCGTTCGCCGGTCCGGGCATGTGCGGCGGCTGCGACTGGCAGCACGTCACCCCGGGCGGGCAGCGCAAGCTCAAGGGCTCGGTGCTCACCGAGCAGCTCGCCAAGCTGGCCGGGCTCACCCCGGCGGAGGCGGGCTGGGACGGCTCGGTGGAGCCGGTCGGCGGCAAGCTGGCGGCCGGCGAGGTGCCGGCCTGGCGCACCCGGGTGCAGTACGCGGTCGACGAGGACGGCGAGATCGGCCTGCGCAAGCACCGCTCGCACGACGTCCAGCCGATCGACCGCTGCCTGATCGCCGCACCCGGGGTCACCGAGCTCGGCGTCGAGGCCCGCGACTGGACCGGCCTGGCCGCCGTCGAGGCGATCGCCGCCACCGGTTCCTCGGACCGGCAGGTGATCCTGCGGCCGCGGCCGGGCGAGCAGCTGCCGCTGGTCGAACTGGACCGCGAGACCTCGATCGCCCGGATCGACGAGCAGGACCTGTTCCACCGGGTGCACGGCCGCACCTTCGTCCGCGAGCGGGCGGCCGGCCGCACCTGGCGGGTCTCCAACGGCGGCTTCTGGCAGATCCACCCGGAGGCGCCCGACACCCTGGTCGACGCGGTGCTCACCGGGCTCGACCCGCAGTGGGGCGAGATGGCGCTCGACCTGTACTGCGGCGTCGGCCTGTTCGCCGGGGCGCTGGCCGAGCGGGTCGGCGAGGACGGCGCGGTGCTCGGCATCGAGTCCGGCAAGCAGGCCGTGGCCGACGCCCGGCACAACCTCGCCGCGCTGGAGAACGTCCGGATCGAGTGCGACAAGGTCGAGACCCTGCTGCCCCGCACCGGCATCACCAGCACCGACCTGATCGTCCTCGACCCCCCGCGTTCCGGAGCCGGCCGCGAGACCGTCGCCCACCTCTGCACCCTCGAGGCCCGCCGCATCGCCTACGTCGCCTGCGACCCCGCGGCCCTCGCCCGCGACCTCGCCTTCTTCCGCGAGGGCGGCTACCGCCCGACCTCGCTGCGCGCCTTCGACCTCTTCCCGATGACCCACCACTTCGAGTGCGTCGCCATCCTGGAGCCGGCCGCCGAGTAGCCTCCGACGATCTGCCAGCCGACGGGCGCGGGGTGACCCCCGCGCCCGTCCGGCATTCCGGGACCCGGTGCGCTCCGGTGCCGGGGAGGCGCGGCAACCGGCGTTCCGGGGAGGCGATTTGGCGAAACCGGCTGATTGGCTGGTTTTCGCCGGGGCGCGCGCGGACATGGTGGGGAGCGGGGGGACGACGTGCGTGCGCCCTTGTTGTGCTAGCAATGCAGCGCTAGCTTGAATTCATGGCCAAGAAGCAGCTGAACGTCAGGGTGGACGCGACCACCGCCGAGATGGCCCGTGAGCGGGCCGAGCAGCAGGGGATCAGCATGAACCAGTACATCGAGCGCCTGGTACAGCACGACATGGGCGAAGCCGGACGGAACTTCGTCGACGCCGCGGCCCAGTTCATGAAGGAGCACGAGGCGTCGTTCCTCGCCGAGTTCGGGTCGCCGAGTGAACTGCAGGACGTGCGCCGTTGAAACTGGAGGTCGACCTCTCGTGGCTGCTCATGACCGCGGAGCAGTACACGCCCGGTGATCCCCAGGTCACCGACTACGGATCGCTGCTCGCCGCGATCACCAGGCACCAGGCCGAGGTGTTCGACATCGCGGTCTACCCCGAGCCGCAGGACCGGGCGGCGGCGCTGATGCACCAGCTGATCCGGGTGCCCGCGCTGGAGCGCAACAACGAGCTGTTCGCCACCGCCGTCGCGTACGCGTACCTGGTCGCGAGCGGCTGCCGGGTGGCGACCACGGCGCGCGAGGTGCGCAGCCTGGCCCGGGCGATCCGGGAGGGCAAGCTCGGCATCACCGGGGTGGCGGAGCGGCTGGCGATGTGGGTGATCGACGAGTCGGAGGAGGAAGAGGTCGGCGACGACGGCGACGACTGAGCGGTCGGCCCGGTGGCGGTGGGTGCGCCGTCGACCGGCAGGCGGTCGGTGAGCCGTCGCCCCGTGTCAGGGGCAGCGAGAGCGACGAGGCGTCCGCGCGCGGGATACCCTCGCAGTTCCCCCGGCCCCTGACGACCCGCGAGGAACCGCACTCTTGCTGCAGGACATCGAGCCCTACCTGGTCTGCCCGCACTGCGCCCGGCCGCTCACGCTGGACGGCCGTACGCTGCGCTGCCCGTCGGGGCACAGCTTCGACCAGGCCCGGCAGGGGTACGTCAGCCTGCTGGCCGGGGACGCCAAGGCGGGCACCGCCGACACCGCGGAGATGGTCGCCGCCCGCAGCTCGTTCCTGGCGGCCGGCCACTACCGTCCGCTCACCGAGGCGCTGCGCGTGGCCGCGGCGGGCATCGCAGCGGAGACCGGCCTGGTCGCGGACCTCGGTGCGGGCACCGGCCACTATCTCGCCGAGGTGCTGGACGCCCGGCCCGGTTCGGCGGGGGCCGCACTCGACCTGTCCAAGTACGCGCTGCGGCGCGCCGCCAAGGCGCACCCGGCGATCGGCGCGGTGGTCTGCGACGCCTGGCGTCCGCTGCCGCTGCGCGACGCCGCCGCGGACGTGCTGCTGAACGTCTTCGCCCCGCGCAACGGACCGGAGATGCGCCGTGTCCTGCGCCCCGGTGGCCGGCTGCTGGTGGCCGCCCCGACCAGCCGTCATCTGGGTGAGCTGGTCGGCGCGTTGGGGCTGCTGTCGGTGGACGAGGACAAGGACCGGCGGATCGAGGAGAAGCTCGGCCCGTGGTTCACGCCGGTGGGGCGCACCGAGGTGGAGTTCACCCTGCGCCTGGCCCGGGCGGACGCCGCCGCGGTGGTCGGGATGGGGCCGAGCGCCTGGCACACCGACCCGGCCGCGCTCGCCGCCGCGCTGGACGCGCTGCCCGAGCCGGTCGAGGTCACCGGATCGGTGCGGATCACCGCGTACGAGTGACGTCCCGGGCGGCCACGCCGACGGTTGGGACTCGAAGGGGTGAAAGACCGTCAGGAGGGACGTTTCTCCTGCTCAGGGCGGGCATAGGGTCCTCGGGGTGACCAGCCAAGCCCCCTCCGTCCATCTCCCGCCCGGCCCGCCCGGCCCCGCCGCGGCCCGCCCGAGTCAGCCCGCGGCCAGCCGGGTCCAGCGCCCGACCGTCGAGGAACTGCGGCTCACCTCCTTCAAGTCGTACCGCCGCGCCACGCTCCCGCTGTCGCCGCTGACCGTGCTGCACGGGCCCTCCGGGGCGGGCAAGTCGAATGCGCTGGACGCGCTGAGCGTGCTGTCCCGGCTCGCGCTCGGCGAGGAGATCCGGCCGTCGCTGGACGGCATCGGCGGGCTCAGCGGGCCGCTCGCCGTCCCCGTGCGCGGCGGCCTGGCCGGCTGCGTGCCGCACGGCCGCAACGCGATCATCCTCGGCTGCACCGTCCGCTCCACCGCCGGGCCGATCCGGCTGGAGGTGGTGGTGCGCACCGACGAACGGGTCCGGATCGCCCGCGAGTGGCTCACCCTGGACGGCCAGACCCTGATGGAGACCGGTGAGCAGGACGTCGGCCGCGGCCGGGTCAACGTCACCTGGCACAACGACTCCCGGCAGGGCGACATCCGTGCCCCGCTGCCCAGCTCCGCCCTGATCACCTCCCAACTGCCGCTGCGGGTGGCCGGTTCCTCCAACGGCGAGCGGAAGGTGCTGACCGCCGCCGAGCACCTGCTGACCGCGCTGCGCGAGGTCTTCCCGCTGCACCCCGTGCCCGCCGCGATGCGCGGCTGGGCACGCCCCGACCCGCAGGCCAGGCTGCTCGGCACCGCCGCCAACATCTCCGCCGTGCTCGGCCGGCTCAAGTACGAGTGCAACCGCCGCTGGGCCCGACTGCTGCGCGCCGTCCAGGCCGCCGCCCCGCACCCGCTGCTCGGTCTGGACGTGGCCCGCCGCGGCGAGGCCGGCCAGCAGCGGCTGCTCGCCGTCTTCGACGAGGGCGTGCTCGGCCGCACCGGCGCCGACCAGGCCTCCGACGGCATGCTGCGACTGCTCGCCTTCGCCGCCGTCCTGCTCACCGGCGCGGGCGTCATCGACGTCGACCCGGCCGACGAAGTGCCGGACGCCCACCGGCAGTTGGTGCTGCTCGCGGAGGACCTCGGGGCGGGCCTGGCGCACGAGCAGATCACCGCGCTGCTGCGGCTGGCCCACGAGGTCGCCGCCAAGGAGGACGTCCGACTGGTCGCCGCGCTGCAGGACCCGGGGCCCGCCGTCGGCCTGGACGGCCTCGACCTGATCGAGTGCCGGCGCGACCCGGCCACCGGCCACAGCCTGCTGCGCCGCACCGACCACACCGCCCGGGTGCCCGCGCAGGGCGCGCCGCCCCCTGGTGCGGACCACGCCGCGTCGGAGGGCGCCCCGGCGGCCGGTGGTGCGGTGGTAGACCTGGGGGAATGAGCGACCACCTGAGCGTGCCCGAACTCCAGCGGCGGCTGGCCGACTTCGCCGCGGCCCGGAACTGGGAGGAGTACCACACCCCGAAGAACCTGGCCTCGGCGCTGTCCGTCGAGGCCGGGGAACTGCTCGAGATCTTCCAGTGGTTGACGCCCGATCAGGCCGCGGCGGTGATGGCCGAACCGGAGAGCGCGCACCGCGTCCGCGACGAGGTCGCCGACGTGCTGGCCTACCTGCTGCAGTTCTGCACCGTGCTCGGGGTGGACCCACTGGCCGCGCTGGCGGAGAAGATCGACCGCAACGAGACGCGGTTCCCCGCCCCCTGACCACCTGCCCCCTCACCACCCGCCGCCTGACCACCCGCCCTCTGACCACCCGCCCTCTGACCACCCGGCACCGAATTCCCGGCTGCCGGAGGAATCAGCCGTTCTTCCCTCCTGCGGGGGACCTCGGTTGTCCACAGGCCCGGGTTGTCCACAGCCGCGGCGAACTCGCTGGGCCCGCCCTGGTGCCGGGCGGCACGCTGTGCCCCGTGAACGGCTGCCGAACGGCGGCGGCCGGTGAGCGAGGGGAGCCCCGCATGGAGGCGCTGCGACTGATCAAGACCGCCCGGCACGCCCTGGCCGCGGCCCGCGAGGTGCCGGACATCCTGCACGAGGCGTGGCAGGCCGGGCTGCTCACCGAGGCGGTCGGCGCCCGGATCGCCGACCGGGAGGGTGAACGGTTCGCCACCCTCGGGCAGTTGCTGTGCGACGCGGGCGCGCACACGGCCGGCTGTCTGCACCAGCCGCCGGACGTGGACGCGGACGGCGCGCTGGCCGAGTGGTCCAGGCCCGCCCGGGTGGAACGGCTTCACGAGCTGGGCGAGTTGGAGCCCGTGCTGGTGGAACTCTCCGCGCTGCTCGACGAGATGAGCGAGAGCCTGGTGGTGCTGGCCTGCGGGGCGGAGACCGAGAGCCTCTACTGGAGCTGCATCGACGGCCTGGACTCCGGTGCCGAGTGCCGCGACCTGGTGGTCGAACTGCTGCGGCAGGAGCGGCAGTCGAGCCGGGCACCGGCAGCGGGCGAGGCAGCGGGCGAGGCGGAGGGCGAATCGGCGGGCGAGTCGGACGGCAACGGCGAGCCGCGGGCGGGGCGGGTCACCGGGGACGGGCTGCCCGCGTGGCAGCGGGAGGCGGATCCCGCGCCGGGAGCGGCCCGGCGGGCGGAGCCGAGGCTCGTCGTCCCGCTGGGCCCGCCGGTCCCGGCGGCGTGCGCTCAGCCCCGGGTCGGGCTGTCCGCCGGGGTGTCCTGCTCGTCGCGGGCGGCGGAGGTGCGCAGGTCGGAGTCGAGTCCGGCCAGGTCGGTGTTGATCGAGGCGAGCAACTCCTGCATCTGCTCCAGCAGCGACTTCGGAGTGGCGGGCGCGCCGCCCGCGGGTGCGCCCGGGGTGGGCGGCTCGGTCCAGGGCTCGGACATGAGGGGGCCCCTTCAGCTCGGTGGTGCGGTATGAGGCGACGGATGTCGGCGCCGCCGGTCCAACGAGCGCCCGCCGCACGCGGTCACCCCGGACCACCCGATGAGGTCCAACCCCCGCCGCAGGTCAGCCCCAGGGGTGAGCCCGGTTTGCGACCCGCGCTCCGCTCGGCTAGGGCGCCGAACGGAGCGCGGACGACCTGACGGCACGTGTCCTGAAAGGAGATCAGTTGTGCGCGTGCAGATCCGCGTTCAGACCGCCCCACGAGCCGGTGCGGGCGATCACCTCGACCGCGCCGGACTGCGAGTTGCGGCGGAACAGCAGGTTGTCCTGGCCGGAGAGCTCGACCGCCTTGGCGACGGTGCCGTCCGGGGCGGTCACCCGGGTGCCGGCGGTGACGTACAGGCCGGCCTCGACCACGCAGTCGTTGCCCAGCGAGATGCCGATGCCCGCGTTGGCGCCGAGCAGGCAGCGCTCGCCGACCGAGACGACCTGCTTGCCGCCGCCGGAGAGGGTGCCCATGATCGAGGCGCCGCCGCCGATGTCGCTGTGGTCGCCCACCACGACGCCCGCGCTGATCCGGCCCTCGACCATCGAGGTGCCCAGCGTGCCGGCGTTGAAGTTGACGAAGCCCTCGTGCATCACCGTGGTGCCCTCGGCCAGGTGCGCGCCCAGGCGCACCCGGTCGGCGTGCGCGATCCGGACCCCGGAGGGCGCCACGTAGTCGGTCATCCGCGGGAACTTGTCGATGCCGTACACGGCGAGCTGGCCGCCCTGGGAGCGCACCGCCAGCCGGGCCTGCTCGACGTTGCCCACCGGCACCGCGCCGATCGACGTCCAGGCGACGTTGGCCAGCAGGCCGAAGATGCCGTCCAGGTTCTGGCCGTGCGGCTTGACCAGCCGGGCGGAGAGCAGGTGCAGGCGCAGGTAGACGTCGTGCGCGTCCAGCGGCTTCTCGTCCAGCGAGGAGATCACGGTGCGCACCGCCACCACCTCGACGCCGCGCCGGGCGTCCGGGCGCAGCGCCTCGGCCGCGCCCGGGCCGAGCGCCAGCTCGGCCTCCTCGGCGCTCAGCCGGACGGTGCCGGAGGGGCCAGGGGCGGCCGCCAGCTCGGGGGAGGGGAACCAGGTGTCGAGGACGGTGCCGTCGGCCGCGATGGTCGCCAGGCCGGCGGCGACGGCGCCGCTTGCGGTGGTGGAGGTTTCAGCTGTCACATCCGGCACGTTAACCAATCCGGGCGGCGACTTACCAACACGCTCACCGGACGGACAAAACCTGGTGCTCACGCACAGTTCGAGCAGCCATACTCGACCGGGTGTTCGTATCCATCTCCACCACCGGCACAGCCGAGAACCCTGCCTCCGACCTGGGCTTCCTGCTGCACAAGCACCCCGACCGGGTGCAGCGCTTCAGCACGGCGCACGGCACCGCGCACGTCTTCTACCCCGAGTCGGGGGAGCAGTCGTGCACCGCCGCGCTGCTGCTCGAGGTCGACCCGGCGGCCCTGATCCGCCAAGGCCGCGGCAAGGGTCGCTCCGGCTCGCCCGACCTGGCGCTCGCCGAGTACGTCAACGACCGGCCGTACGCCGCCTCCTCGCTGCTCGCGGTGGCGCTGCGCACGGTGTTCCGGTCGGCGATGAAGGGCGACTGCCCGCTGCGGCCCGAGCTGCCCGGCAGGGCGATGCCGCTGCGGATCGCGCTGCCCGCGGTCCCGGTGGCCGGTGGTGGCGGTCCCGAGTTGGTGGAGCGGTTGTTCGCCCCGCTGGGCTGGCAGGTCGAGGCGACGTCCGTCCCGCTCGACGAGGCCTTCCCCGCCTGGGGCGACTCCCGGTACGTCCAGCTCGAACTGACCGGCACGCTACGGCTCGCCGACGCGCTGCAGCACCTGTACGTGCTGCTGCCGGTCCTCGACGGCGCCAAGCACTACTGGGTCGCCCCGGACGAGGTCGACAAGCTGCTGGCCGCCGGTCAGGGCTGGCTCGCCGACCACCCCGACCACGCACTGATCGCCCGCCGCTACCTCTCCCGCCGCTGGTCGCTCACCCGGCTCGCGATGGAACGGCTCGCGCTCGCCCGCCTCGCCGAGGCCGACGACCGCGAGGCGGAGGAACTCGACAACGCCGTCCCGGACGCCCCGGAGGAGGTGACCGCCCTCGATCCGCACACCGCGGACACGGTCGCCGACGACGCGTCAGGTGAACGCGCCACGGCCGAGGTCGGGCAGCCTTCCGGCTCCGCGGAGACCACCCGCACCGCCTGGGTGGCAGGCACGACCGAGGTGCCAGGTGCGGCCGAGATGGCAGGCACGGCCGCGATCGCCGGGACCACCGGGCTTGGCGGGACCGCCGGGACCACCGGACTTGCCAGGACTGTCGGGACCACCGGGCTTGCCGGGACTGCCATGCTTGCCGGGACTGCCGGGACTGCCGGGACTGCCGGGACTGCCGGGACTGCCGGGACTGCCGGGACTGCCGGGACTGCCGTGCTTGGGGGGACCGCCGGGCCTGCCGGGGCCGCCGAGCGCAGCGAGTCGCTGGCTGCTCAGCGGCGGACGGCGATCCTTGCCGCGCTGGCCGCCACCGGTGCTGCCCGGGTGCTCGATCTGGGCTGCGGGCAGGGCGAGTTGGTGGGCGCTTTGCTCAAGGAGCCGCGGGTCACCGAGGTGCTCGGGGTGGACGTGTCCTCGCGGGCGCTGGCCATCGCGGAGCGGCGGCTGCGGCTGGACCGGCTGCCGGAGCGCTTGGCGTCCCGGGTGCGGCTGGTGCAGGGCGCGCTGACCTACACCGACGCCCGGCTGAAGGGGTACGACGCAGCAGTGCTGTGCGAGGTGATCGAGCACCTGGACCTGCCGCGGCTGCCCGCGCTGGAGTACGCGGTGTTCGGCTCGGCCCGGCCGTCCGCGGTCGTGGTCACCACCCCGAACGCCGAGTACAACGTGCGCTGGGAGACGCTGCCGGCCGGGCACCACCGGCACGCCGACCACCGCTTCGAGTGGACCAGGGCCGAGTTCGCCGCCTGGGCCGAGCGCGTCGCCGACACCTTCGGCTACGCGGTCGAGTTCGCCCCGGTCGGCCCGCTCGACCCCGAGGTGGGCGCACCGACCCAGCTCGCCCACTTCCGCCTGACCGACACCGACACCGACTCCAGCGCCAGCACCGTCTCCAGTACCAGCACCAGCACCACAGCCGACCGGTCAATCGCCGTCGGCACCACCCGGGCTGACGATCCGTCGGCCGACCTCGCCTCGGAAGGGAGCGCGAACCGATGACCCCCGACACCATCGACACCACCGACACGGCACCGAGCGGTCGCCGGCTCCCGGTCACCGACGTCTCCCTCGTGGTGCTGATCGGCAGCAGCGGCTCCGGCAAGTCGACCTTCGCCCGGCGGCACTTCCTCTCCACCCAGGTGATCTCCTCCGACTACTGCCGGGGGCTGGTGGCGGACGACGAGAACGACCAGTCGGCCTCCGCCGACGCCTTCGACGTGCTGCACTACATCGTCGGCAAGCGGCTGGCGGCCGGTCGGCTGACCGTGGTCGACGCCACCAACGTGCAGCCGGAGTCCCGGCGGCAGCTGATCGCGATCGCCCGCGAGCACCACGTACTGCCGATCGCCATCGTGCTGGACGTACCCGCCGAGGTGTGCGCCGAGCGCAACCGCACCCGGCCGGACCGGCAGCTGCCCGCGCACGTGATCCCCCGTCAGCAGCGCGAGCTGCGCCGCTCACTGCGCGGGCTGGAGCGCGAGGGCTTCCGCAAGGTGCACGTGCTGCGCGGGGTCGCGGAGATCGACTCCGCCGAGATCGTGCCGGAGAAGCGCTACAACGACCTGCGGCACCTGACCGGCCCGTTCGACATCGTCGGCGACATCCACGGCTGCCGCTCCGAGCTGGAGACCCTGCTCGGCCGGCTCGGCTACCGGATCGACCGGGACGCCGAGGGCCGTGCGGTGGACGCCGAGCACCCCGAGGGCCGCACCGCGGTCTTCGTCGGTGACCTGGTCGACCGCGGCCCGGACACCCCGGGCGTGCTGCGGCTGGTGATGGGCATGGTCGCGGCCGGGCACGCGATCTGCGTCCCCGGCAACCACGAGAACAAGCTGGGTCGCTGGATGGACGGCCGCAAGGTCACCGTCGCGTACGGCCTGCAGGAGTCGATCGACCAGCTGGCCGACGAGTCGGAGGAGTTCCGCGCCCAGGTGCGGGAGTTCATGCGCGGCCTGGTCAGCCACTACCTGCTGGACGGCGGTGCGCTGGTGGTCTGCCACGCCGGTCTGCCGGAGAAGTACCACGGCCGGTCCTCCGGCCGGGTGCGCTCGCACGCGCTGTACGGCGACACCACCGGGGAGACCGACGAGTACGGGCTGCCGGTCCGCTACCCGTGGGCCGAGGAGTACCGGGGCCGCGCGCTGGTGGTCTACGGCCACACCCCGGTACCGGTGGCGAGCTTCCTCAACAACACCATCTGCCTGGACACCGGCTGCGTCTTCGGCGGCAGCCTCACCGCACTGCGCTACCCGGAGCGGGAGATCGTCGCCGTCCCGGCCGAGCAGGAGTGGTACGCGCCGGTGCGGCCGATGTTCACGGAGGCGCCGGGCGCCCGCGAGGGCCGTCCGCTGGACCTGGCCGACGTGGTCGGCCGCCGCACGGTGGAGACCACGCGGGCGGGCCGGATCGCCGTCCGGGAGGAGAACGCCGCCGCGGCGCTGGAGGTGATGAGCCGCTTCGCCCTCGATCCCCGGCTGCTCGCGTACCTGCCGCCGACCATGGCGCCCTCGCCGACCTCCCGTCGCGAGGGCTACCTGGAGCACCCCGAGGAGGCGTTCCACGCCTACCGGCACGACGGGGTTCGACAGGTGGTCTGCGAGGAGAAGCACATGGGCTCGCGAGCCGTGGTGCTGGTCGCGCGGGACGCCGCCGCGCTGGAGAAGCGGTTCGGACTGGCCGGTGCCGGCGCGATCTGGACCAGGACCGGCCGCGCCTTCCTCGACGACCGGGAGCTGACCGGCGCGCTCCTCGACCGGGTCCGGACCGCCGCCGAGCGCTCCGGCCTGTTCGACGAACTCGCCAGCGACTGGCTGCTGTTGGACGCCGAGCTGATGCCCTGGTCGCTGAAGGCGATCGAGCTGCTGCGCCGCCAGTACGCCGCGGTCGGCGCGGCGGCCGGCGCCGCCCTGCCCGCCGCGCTGTCCGCCCTCGCCCGGGCAGCCGACCGGGGGCTGGACGTCGCCGAGCTGACGGTCCGCCAGCAGGAGCGGTCCGCCGACGCGGCGGCCTTCACCGAGGCCTACCGGCGCTACTGCTGGCCGACCGAGGGCCTCGACGGCATCCGGCTGGCCCCGTTCCAGCTGCTCGCCGCGGAGGACGCCAACCTGGCGCTGCGTCCGCACACCGAGCACCTCGAGCTGATCGACCGGCTGGTCGAGGCCGATCGGGCGGCCGCCGAGCAGGCGGCCGAGCGGACCGGTGAGCCGGTCGGGCCGGTGCTGCACCGCACCGGGCGGATGCTGGTCGACACCGGGGACGAGTCCTCGGTCGCGGCGGCCGTCGCCTGGTGGGAGGGGCTGACCGGAGCCGGCGGCGAGGGCATGGTGGTCAAGCCGGTCGAGTCGCTGCAGCGCGACGGCTCCGGTCGGCTGGTGCAGCCCGGGCTCAAGGTGCGCGGCCGGGAGTACCTGCGGATCATCTACGGCCCGGACTACACCCGGCACCTGGACCGGCTGCGTGGGCGCTCGCTCGGCCACAAGCGCTCGCTCGCCCTTCGCGAGTACGCGCTCGGCCTGGAGGCGCTCGACCGGCTGGCCGCCGGGGAGCCGCTGTGGCGGGTGCACGAGGCGGTGTTCGCGGTGCTCGCCCTGGAGTCCGAGCCGGTCGACCCCCGGCTCTGACCCCGCCCGGGGGGCCGCTCACCTGCTGCGCGTGGGACGTACGTCCGATGCGCGTCCGATGGGCGGCCCCCGGCGTGGTCCCGGTCAACTGGCGGCCATCCACTGGTTGCATGGTTATTCGAATACTCGTATACACTTCCCGTCTCAGCCCGTAGACCGACCCAGGAGACCGGTATGGCGTTCAACCTCCGGAACAGGCACTTCCTCAAGGAGCTCGACTTCACTCCCCAGGAGTTCCGCCACCTGGTCGACCTCGCCGCGCAGCTCAAGGCGGCGAAGTACGCCGGCACCGAGCAGCCCCGGCTCCGGGGCAAGAACATCGCGCTGATCTTCGCCAAGACCTCCACCCGCACCCGGTGCGCCTTCGAGGTGGCCGCTCACGACCAGGGCGCGTCCACCACCTACCTGGACCCGGCCGGGTCGCAGATGGGGCACAAGGAGTCGATCAAGGACACCGCCCGGGTGCTGGGCCGGATGTTCGACGGCATCGAGTACCGGGGCGACGGCCAGGCCATCGTCGAGGAGCTCGCCGAGCACGCGGGCGTCCCGGTGTGGAACGGCCTGACCGACGAGTGGCACCCCACCCAGATGCTGGCCGACGTGCTGACGATCCGTGAGCACACCGCCAAGCCGCTGACCGAGACCACCCTGGTGTACCTCGGCGACGCCCGGTCCAACATGGGCAACTCGCTGCTGGTCACCGGCGCGCTGCTGGGCATGGACATCCGGATCGTCGCCCCGGCGCAGCTCTGGCCGTCCGAGGAGGTCCGCAAGGCGGCGCAGGCGCTGGCCGAGACCAGCGGCGCCCGGGTGACCCTGACCGAGGACGTGGCGGAGGGCGTGGCCGGCGCGGACTTCCTCTACACCGACGTCTGGGTGTCGATGGGCGAGCCCAAGGAGGTCTGGGCCGAACGGATCGCCCTGCTGAAGCCGTACCAGATCTCGATGGACACCCTCCGGGCCACCGGCAACCCCGCGGTCAAGTTCCTGCACTGCCTGCCCGCGTACCACGACCTCGGCACCGAGATCGGGCGGCAGATGCACGAGCTCACCGGCATGGCCGAACTGGAGTGCACCGACGAGGTCTTCGAGTCGCCGCACTCGGTGGTCTTCGACCAGGCGGAGAACCGCCTGCACACCATCAAGGCCGTGATGGTGGCCACCCTCGGCTCCTGAGCCGGGGTACGGACAGCTGGGATCAGACGGTCGGCCCGGGGACGGGGCGCCCCACGGCCGGCCGACCGACCGCCGACGTCAGAAGTCGACGTCCACGCAGGCGGCGCGGTCGGTCGGGGAGTGCGGTCCGGCCGGGGTGCCCGCGTGCAGCACCAGCGAGTGCGCCTCGCCGGGCCGGAACTCCCACGGGACGGTGGCCGAGGCCGAGCCCGCACCGTCCGCGTCCGTACGGACCGTCATCCGCACCTCGTTGTCGGCCGCGTCCGAGCCGGCCGCCTGCAGGTAGTGCCCGCCGGAGGCCGCCGGGTCCTTCTCGCACCGCCCGGTGTGCACGTGCGCGGGGAAGGCGTGGTCGCCCGCCACTCCGGCCAGTTCCACCGCGACAGCGGTGTGGCCGGGCGTCCGGGTGACGGTCACTCGGACCGGCGCGCCGTAGGGGACCAGGTCGGGCGCGTAGGTGATCGCGCCGGCCGGGACGAAGCCGTCCGCCCGGTCGAAGCGGGTGTCCACGGTCTGATCGGGGGTCAGCCCCGCGGGGCCGGGGGTGTCCGGCGGGCTGATCGGCAGCAGGGCGAGCGGCACCAGCAGTGCGGCGGCGGAGAACGGGGGCATCGCGGGCCTTCCGACGATCCGTCAGGGAACACCGCCCACGGTGGCCGCCGGTCCCGCCCCGCGCACGCCGCCGTGCCGCGCGGTCACCCGTACGGGAGCGCCGGGCGCACACCGGATCGACACGTCGGAAGCTGCGGGAACGTCAGGTCGCGGACCCGGCGAGCGGAGAGACGGGGAGTCAGTTCGCGGGCGGCGCCGCGACGATGCCGCGGATCTCGCAGCGCGGACCGCTGGCGCGCATCAGTCGCAGGTCGGCGGTGATCAGTGGGGCGTCGAAGCGTTCGGCGACCGCGACGTAGGCGGCGTCGTCGGGGGTGAGGTTGTCCTTCAGCTCCCAGATCCGGCCCAGCAGCGGTGCCACCTCGACCTTGCGGATGGCCAACTCGGGGAGGTGCACGGTCAGTTCGGCCACCCGTTCGGCGGTCAGCTCCTTGGCGAGGTACAACCCGCGCAGCGACTGCATCACCTCGATCACCACGTGCTCCGGGGCCACCCACTCCCCGTCGGCCGCCAGCGCCGCGCGCGCGGCGTCTCCCCGGGCCCCCTGGTCGGCGAGGGCCAGTACCAGCGCAGAAGCATCCACCACGATCACCCGCCCACGGTAGCCCGTGAGCGCCGCCGCCCGGCAGCCGGGCCCGAGCCGACGCGGCTGAGCCGACGTCCGAGCCGACGCCTGAGCCGACGTGCCCGAGTAGGCCGCCCCCGAGCGGAGAGGTGCCGCCCTACCCGCCAGAGGGCGGTCGACTCGGGGTGGGAGCGATCGTCGCGGAGCCCAGGGACTGGTAAGGGCGGAGCTTCGCCGCGGCGGCCACGGCCGCGTCCCGGTCGATGACGGGCTGCCAGCCGGGGCTCTGCGCGAGCTTGGCGAGCCGGTCGAGGGTGATCGGTGCCGGGCCGCCACCGGCCGGTCCGGTGGCGGTGGCGATGATCCGGACGCCGTCCGCGCGCAGGAGGTCGGCGGTGTGCTCGCTCACGCCGTCGGCCCGGTGGTCGGTGCGCAGTTGGCGGAAGGAGCCGTCGGGCACCGGGGCACCGGTGCAGGAGCCGTTCTTCGGGCGCGGCGTGCAGCCGTACGCGTCGGCGGGGGCGGACACCGCGGGGGCGAGGGCGGACTGCAGGTGGACCTCGATCCACCCCCGGTCCGTCCCGTCCGCGGCCCGGACCCGCACCCGGGCCACGACCACCACCCGGGTAGCGGACCGCTCACCCTCCTGCCCAGCGCTCTCGCCCTGCCCGGCGCTCTCGTCCTGCCCCGCGTACTCGCTCGCCCGCAGGTCCGCCGGCAGCAGTGACAGCAGCACCATGACCGCGGCCGGCCCGGTCAGCGCCACCTTCTCCCCGGGGTACGAGGGCGACGGCAGGGGAGTGGGCTCGACGGCCGCCCCGACCGTGCCCGCCCCGGCCGCCGTTCCCGCTCCGAGCGGCGGTAGCACCGGCAGCGCGGAGACCGCGGCGGTCGCGCCGCCTGGCATGGCGGGCCGCAGCAGCAGCCCGGCGCCGACCGCGAGGCCGGCGACCGCGGCGACCGTTCCCAGCACGGCCGCCCGCCGCCGCAGCCGGATCGCCCGCCCCTGCTCCGCCGCCCCGGCGATCAGTGCCCCGAGGTCGGGCACCGCCTCCCCGACCGCCCGCTCGAAGACCGGCCGCACCTCGTCCTCGCTCAGCCCGCGGCGCTCGGCGGCGTCCCACGGCTCCGGCTCGGGCGCGATGGAGGGCATGACGGGCTCTCGCTTTCTGACGGACGGTCGGCGGGGGGAGCGGAGGGAAATGGGGGAGGAGCGGTGCGGCGGCGGGCTCACGGGACCAGGGTGTCCAGCTGCGGGGCGAGCTGTCGGCGCAGCCTGGTCAGGGCGCGCAGGGTGCGGACCCGGACGGTGCCGGGGGTGAGCTGGAGCTCGGTGGCGGTTTGCTCGACGCTGCGGTCCTCCCAGTAGCGCAGGACCAGGACCGCACGGTCCTTGGGCGGCAGTTGGGCGAGCGCGGCGAGCAGCGCGACCCGCAGGGCGGGGTCGGAGTCGGGCGCGGGCAGCTCGGGCAGGTCGGCGAGGACCGGCAGTTCGGTGCTGCGGCGCAGCCGCCGGTGCGAGAGGTAGCAGCGGACCAGCACGGCGCGGGCGTACGCGGCGGGGCTCTCGGCGTTCTTGACGCGCCCCCAGGAGGCGTAGATCCGGGCCAGCGCGGTCTGGGTGAGGTCCTCGGCGAGGTGCCAGTCGCCGCACAGCAGCAGCGCGGTGCGGAACAACGCGGTGCCCCTGGCCTGCGCGAACTCCTCGAACTCGCGCCGCTCCTCGGCCGCCCGCCGCCGTCCCACCACCACCCGCACCCCCCCTCGCCGGTCGTCCGCCCGCCACCGGGGGACCCGCACGGGCTCCCCTACAGGGACGGACGCGCGAGTACTGCGGTTGCGTTACGGGATGTGCCGGTGAAGTTTGGACGGAGCCATGCACTATGGTTTATCTCGACATCGAGATACATTTCGCGCTAGACTTTATCTTGACGTCAAGATACTTGCCGAGAGGCGCACGCCTTCCATCATCGGCTCCGGTAAGCGGCGGCAGGCAGGTTAGCTAAGGCTTACCTTATCACCGGGTGGACCAAGAAGGAGTCAGTCGTGTCCGCGAACAGCTTCGACGCCCGCAGCTCGCTGCAGGTGGGCGACGAGTCGTACGAGATCTTCAAGCTCTCCGCCGTCGAGGGTTCCGAGCGGCTGCCGTACAGCCTCAAGGTCCTGCTGGAGAACCTGCTCCGCACCGAGGACGGCGCGAACATCACCGCCGACCACATCCGCGCCCTGGGCGGCTGGGACCCGACGGCCGAGCCGTCGGAGGAGATCCAGTTCACCCCGGCCCGCGTGATCATGCAGGACTTCACCGGCGTGCCGTGCGTGGTCGACCTGGCCACCATGCGCGAGGCCGTGAAGGAGCTGGGCGGCGACGCGTCCAAGATCAACCCGCTGGCGCCGGCCGAGCTGGTCATCGACCACTCCGTCATCGCCGACAAGTTCGGCACCCCGGACGCCTTCGTCCAGAACGTCGAGATCGAGTACGGCCGCAACAAGGAGCGCTACCAGTTCCTGCGCTGGGGCCAGACCGCGTTCGACGAGTTCAAGGTCGTCCCCCCGGGCACCGGCATCGTCCACCAGGTCAACATCGAGCACCTGGCCCGCACCGTCATGGTCCGTAACGGCCAGGCGTACCCCGACACCTGCGTCGGCACCGACTCGCACACCACCATGGTCAACGGCCTGGGCGTGCTGGGCTGGGGCGTCGGCGGCATCGAGGCCGAGGCCGCGATGCTCGGCCAGCCGGTCTCCATGCTGATCCCGCGCGTGGTGGGCTTCAAGCTCAACGGCCAGCTCCCGGCCGGCACCACCGCCACCGACCTGGTGCTCACCATCACCGAGATGCTGCGCAAGCACGGTGTGGTCGGCAAGTTCGTCGAGTTCTACGGCGAGGGCGTCACCGCGATCCCGCTGGCGAACCGCGCCACCATCGGCAACATGTCGCCGGAGTTCGGCTCGACCTGTGCGATCTTCCCGATCGACGCCGAGACCATCAACTACCTGAAGCTCACCGGCCGCGACGCGCAGCAGCTCGCCCTGGTCGAGGCGTACGCCAAGGAGCAGGGCCTCTGGCACGACCCGTCGGTCGAGCCGGTCTACTCCGAGTACCTGGAGCTGGACGTCTCCACCGTCGTCCCGTCGATCTCCGGCCCGAAGCGCCCGCAGGACCGCGTGATCCTGGCCGAGGCCGCCGCGAAGTTCGCCGAGGCTCTGCCGACCTACTCGGCCGAGGCCTCGAAGCCGACCGCCGTCACCGCCCCCGACGGGTCGACCTACCAGATCGACAACGGCGCGGTCGTGATCGCCTCGATCACCTCCTGCACCAACACCTCCAACCCCTCCGTCATGCTGGGCGCCGCCCTGCTGGCGAAGAAGGCCGTGGAGAAGGGCCTGACGGTCAAGCCCTGGGTCAAGACCACCCTGGCGCCCGGCTCCAAGGTCGTCATGGACTACTACGAGAAGGCCGGCCTGCTCCCGTACATGGAGAAGCTGGGCTTCAACCTGGTCGGCTACGGCTGCGTCACCTGCATCGGCAACTCGGGCCCGCTGCCCGAGGAGGTCTCGGCCGCGGTGAACGAGGCCGACCTGGCGGTCGTCTCGGTGCTCTCGGGCAACCGCAACTTCGAGGGCCGGATCAACCCCGACGTCAAGATGAACTACCTGGCCTCCCCGCCGCTGGTGGTCGCCTACGCCCTCGCGGGCAACATGAACGTCGACATCACCAAGGACGCCCTGGGCCAGGACGCGGACGGCAACGACGTGTTCCTCGCCGACATCTGGCCGTCCGAGCAGGAGGTCGCCGACACCGTCGCCGGCTCCATCGACGAGGCCATGTTCGACAAGGGCTACCAGGACGTCTTCGCCGGCGACCAGCGCTGGCAGTCGCTCCCGGTCCCGACCGGCAACACCTTCGAGTGGGACGCCGAGTCCACCTACGTCCGCAAGCCCCCGTACTTCGAGGGCATGGCCAAGACCCCGAGCCCGGTGACCGACATCGCCGGCGCCCGCGTGCTGGCCAAGCTGGGCGACTCGGTCACCACCGACCACATCTCCCCGGCCGGCAACATCAAGCCGGGCACCCCGGCGGCGCAGTACCTCACCGAGCACGGTGTGGAGAAGCGTGACTTCAACTCCTACGGCTCGCGCCGTGGCAACCACGAGGTCATGATCCGCGGCACCTTCGCCAACATCCGCCTGCGCAACCAGATCGCGCCGGGCACCGAGGGCGGCTACACCCGCGACTTCACCCAGGCCGACGCGCCGGTGTCGTTCATCTACGACGCCTCGCAGAACTACCAGGCCGCCGGCACCCCGCTGGTCGTCCTGGCGGGCAAGGAGTACGGCTCCGGCTCGTCCCGCGACTGGGCGGCCAAGGGCACCGCGCTGCTCGGCGTCAAGGCCGTCATCGCCGAGTCCTACGAGCGCATCCACCGCTCGAACCTGATCGGCATGGGCGTCCTGCCGCTGCAGTTCCCGGCCGGCCAGAACGCCGACTCGCTGGGCCTGACCGGCGAGGAGACCTTCTCCTTCACCGGCGTGACCGAGCTGAACGAGGGCCGCACCCCGAAGACCGTCAGGGTCACCGCGGGCGACGTCACCTTCGACGCGGTCGTGCGCATCGACACCCCCGGTGAGGCGGACTACTACCGCAACGGCGGCATCCTGCAGTACGTGCTGCGCAGCCTGATCGGCTGAACCAGGCACTAGCCGGGCAAGAGGCCGGACCGCGTCACGCGGTCCGGCCTCTTGTGCGCTCCGGGGCAATGGACTAAACCTCTCCATCAGCACATGGTCCATACCAATTGACGCTGAATCGGAGAGATTCACGGAATGACCAGACGCACACAGGCAGTTCTCGCGGCGGTCCTGCTCGCCTCCGTCGCAGCCACCCCGGCACAGGCCCACGAGGGCCGTGAGCGGCTCCAGGGCCAGCGGGTCGGGTACTTCACCCAGTGGGGCATCTACGGCGGCTTCTCGGCCAAGAAGGTCCAATCCAGCGGACAGGCCGGCAAGCTGACCGTCCTCAACTACGCCTTCGGCAACGTCTCCGCCGACGGCACCTGCTTCGAGGCCGCCGGCGCCGGTGTCGGCGACCCGTGGGCCGACTACCAGCGCCCGGTGGGCGCCGAGGAGTCGGTGGACGGCGTGGCCGACACCCCCGAGCAGGCGCTCAAGGGCAACTTCAACCAGCTCCGCAAGCTCAAGGCGAGCAACCCGCAGCTGCGCGTGGTGGTCTCGCTCGGCGGCTGGAGCTGGTCCAAGTACTTCTCCGACGCGGCGGCGACCGACGCCTCCCGGAAGAAGTTCGTCTCCTCCTGCCTCGACCTCTACCTCAAGGGCGACCTGCCCCAGCTCGGCTCGGTCGAGGGCGGGGCGGGCGCCGGCGCCGGGGTGTTCGACGGCATCGACATCGACTGGGAGTACCCGGGCGGCGGCGGTGACGCGGGCAACGTGGTGCGTCCCGAGGACGGGCGGAACTACACCCTGCTGATGCAGGAGTTCCGCCGCCAGCTGGACGAGCTCAGCGGCCGCCGCGGCCCGCACTACCTGCTGACCGCCGCCGTCCCGGCCGGCCAGGCCAAGGCCGACCAGCTGGAGGTCAGGAAGGTCGCCAAGTCGGTGGACTGGCTCAACCTGATGACCTACGACCTGCACGGTCCGTGGGAGTCCCTGGGCCCGACCGACCACCAGGCCAACCTCTTCAGCGACCCGGCCGACGTCGCCACCACCAACGGCGGCCTCAGCGCCGACAAGACGGTCCAGTACTACCTGGACCGCGGCCTGCCCGCCAAGAAGGCGGTGCTCGGCGTCCCGTTCTACGGCTACGGCTGGACCGGCGTCCCGGCCGGCGCCAAGCGCGGCCTGTACCAGCCCGCCACGGGCCTGGCGCGGGGCGGCAACCTGCCCTACAACCAGATCAAGGACCTGCCGGGCACCGTCTCCTACGACCGGGCGCACGGGGCGACCTGGAAGTACGACGGCACCGAGTTCTGGAGCTACGACACCCCGCAGCTGCTCACCCGCAAGGCGCAGTACGTCCAGGACGAGGGCCTGGGCGGCGTGATGGCGTGGTCGCTCGACAACGACGACGCCCAGGGTTCGCTCGTCGCCGCGCTGGACAAGGGTCTGCGGGACGACTGAACCGGGTAGACCTCCCAGTCCGAGGAACTGAGCGGACGTCAGTACCCGCGCAGCTTCGTGCATCACGATTTGAGTGTCGTGTTGCGCGAAGCTGCGCATTTCTATGTTCAACCGAACACTAACGCGCTACATTCTCCGTCATCGGTGGCGCGGACACGCAATGTGCAGGGTTCCTGCACATTGCACATGCTGCACTGCCGACAACACTTTGGCTGTCAGGACTGTGATCCGGCGGGCTGACTATTGCCGCCAGATGAACAGTGGACTATACCTTTGCGCATCGTAAAAACCGCCTCTGACCGGCGACTTCGCCGCTGGGCACGGTATGGCCACCCAGAGTTGACGATCCGTCAGCTCATGGTCTGCATCTTCTGGAACCGAGGGGTTAGGGCACTCAATGGGCTCTGCAACCGAGTACAACCGTCGTGACATCTTCAAGCGTGCTGCCGCCGTCACGGTGCTCGCGGCCGGCGGCGGCTCGCTGCTCGCCGCCTGCGCCGGTGGCACCGGCAGCAGCTCCGACAAGGGGTCCAAGTCGTCCGGCGGCTACAACCTGACCGACGCCAAGAACCCGTTCGGCGTGAAGGACGCCGACGGGCTCGAGGTCTTCATCTTCGACGGCGGCTACGGCAACGAGTACGCCAAGTCCTTCGAGGCGATCTACTCGAAGCAGTTCCCGGGCGCGAAGATCAACCACCAGGCCGACAAGGACGTCACCGGCAAGCTGCAGCCGCGCTTCAACGGCGGCTCCCCGCCGGACGTCATCGACGACTCCGGCGCCAAGCAGATGAAGCTGGACGTCCTCGCGGACTCCAACCAGCTCACCGACCTGGCCCCGCTGCTGGACGCGCCGTACATCGACGACCCGTCGAAGAAGATCCGCGACGTGCTGATGCCCGGCACCATCGAGTCCGGCACGGTCAAGGGCAAGGTCTACAACCTGTCCTACGTGTACACGGTCTGGGGCTTCTGGTACTCCGGCAAGCTGTTCAAGGACAACGGCTGGACCGCGCCGAAGACCTGGGCCGACTTCCTGACCCTGTGCGAGCAGATCAAGGCCAAGGGCATCGCCCCGCTCGCCCACCAGGGCAAGTACCCGTACTACATCAACGTCGTCATGATGGACATGATCGCCAAGCAGGGCGGCCTGGACCTCATGAAGCGGATCGACTCGCTCGACGCCACCGCCTGGGACGACCCGGCCGTCAAGACCGCGGTCACCGAGTTCTTCAAGGTGGTCGACAAGGACTACCTGCTCCCCGGCACCAACGGCATGACCCACATCGAGTCGCAGACCGCGTGGAACCAGTACAAGGCCGCGTTCATCCCGTCCGGCTCCTGGCTGGAGAACGAGCAGCTGCCCACCACCCCGGCCGACTTCGACATGAAGTTCCTGCCGATCCCGTCGCTGACCGGCGACAAGCTGCCCTTCGAGGCCATCCGTGCCGGTGCCGGTGAGCCCTTCATCGTCCCGTCCAAGGCCAAGAACGTGGCCGGTGGCCTGGAGTTCCTGCGCAAGATGCTGACCAAGGAGGCCTCGGGCAAGTTCGCCCAGACCGCCAACAGCCTCACCTGCCTCAAGGACGGCGTCGGCCCCGAGGTCCAGCTGAAGCCGGGCACCGCCTCCACCGTGGTGTCGCTGAAGGCTGCGGGTACCAACACCTTCAACTTCCAGTACCCGAACACCGCCTCCAAGTTCGACGAGGACCTGCAGAACGCCTCGGGCGAGCTCATGGCCAAGCGCATCACTCCGGACGAGTGGATCAAGCGCGCCAAGGAGTCGGCCACCAAGAACAAGACGGCCTGACCAGTCACTTGACCCAACCGCACCGGGGGCCCCGAACCGCCCCCGGTGCGTCTGCCTGAGGGACAGGAGTAAGTGACCATGCGTCACGGCAAGTACCCCTTCATCGTGGGGTTCCTCTTCCTTCCGATCGTGCTGTACGTCGGGCTGGTGCTCTGGCCGTACGCGCAGACCTTCGGATACTCCCTGACCGACTGGTCAGGGGCGAGCCAGGACATGAACTTCGTGGGCCTGGCCAACTACACGAGACTCCTCGATGACGAGGTCTTCGCCGGTGCCCTCTGGCACAACCTGCTGCTGCTGATCCTGCTGCCGGTCATCACCATCCTGATCGCGCTGTTCTTCGCCTTCATGCTCAACGTCGGTGGCAAGGGCGGCACCGGCGGCGTCCAGGGCGTCAAGGGAGCGGGCTTCTACAAGGTCGTCTTCTTCTTCCCGCAGGTGCTGTCGATCGCCATCCTGGCGGTGCTGTGGGGCGCGGTGTACCGGACCGACGAGTCGGGTCTGGCCAACGGCATCCTGATCAAGCTCGGCCTGGCCACCGCCCACGACCCGGTGGCGTTCCTGTCCGACCCGGACATGGTCCTGTGGTGCGTCCTCGCGGTGCTGGTGTGGTCCGGCGTCGGCTTCTACCTGGTGCTGTTCTCGGCCGCCATGCAGGGCATCCCGAAGGACATCTACGAGGCGGCGCTGCTGGACGGCGCCAAGCGCGGCCAGACCTTCTTCAAGATCACGCTGCCGCTGCTCTGGGAGACCGTGCAGACCGCCTGGGTCTACCTGGCCATCGTCGCCATGGACGCCTTCGCGCTGGTCGCCTCGATCACTCCGGGCGCCTACTTCGGCGGTGGGCCCGACCACCACAGCGAGCTCATCTCGACCTACCTGATGCGCAGCTTCCTGCGCAACGGTGAGGCGGGCTACGCCTGTGCGATGGGTGTGGTGATCTTCTTCTTCACCCTCATCCTGACCGTCGTCTCGCTCTGGGCCACCAAGCGCGACAAGATCGAGTACTGAGCGGGGACCCGGACATGAGCACTCTCGACACAACCGCGAGCGTCCCCGGACAGCGCACCGCCGGCAGCAAGCCCAAGCCTCACCGGGGCCAGCGCTTCGGCGACGGCGGAGGCGTGCTGAACGTCTTCTCGCACGGCTTCCTCGCCATCTGGGCGATCATGATCGTGCTGCCGCTGGGCTGGGTGGTCCTCGGCTCCTTCAAGACCGACTCGCAGATCAACGGCTCGGCCTGGAGCTGGCCGTCGAGCTTCCACTTCGACGCCTTCTCCCGGGCCTGGTCCAAGGGCATCGGCGGGTTCTTCCTCAACACGATCATCGTGCTGCTGGGCTCCGTCACCCTGACCATGCTGTTCGGCTCGATGGCCGCGTACGTGCTGGCCCGCTACGAGTTCAAGGGCAACCGGTTCATCTACTACCTGTTCGTCGCGGGTTCGATGTTCCCGGTGTACCTGGCCCTGGTCCCGCTGTTCTTCATGGTCCGCAACCTCGGTGAGATCTCGCCGTACCTCGGCCTGAACAGCTACGCCGGCCTGATCCTGGTGTACGTCGCCTACTCGCTGCCGTTCACCGTCTTCTTCATGTACTCGTTCTTCCGGACGCTGCCCAGCGCCGTGCACGAGGCCGCGATGCTGGACGGCTGCTCGCACACCCGGACGTTCTTCCAGATCATGGTCCCGATGGCCAAGCCCGGCCTGATCAGCGTGGGCATCTTCAACGTGCTCGGCCAGTGGAACCAGTACATCCTCCCGGTCACCCTGATGCAGCCCACCCAGGCCGGCGAGGCCGACCACTCGATGCTCGCCCAGGGCCTGGTCAACCTCGCCCTGCAGTCCGGCTACAAGAGCGACGCCCCGGCCCTGTTCGCCGGCATGACGATCGCCATGCTGCCGGTGCTGGTGGTCTACCTCTCCTTCCAGCGCCAGGTCCAGGCAGGCCTGACCTCGGCCACTCTGAAGTAGCCGCAGCAGCGACGGACGCGCGACCGGCCCGGCACTCCTCGTGGAGCGCCGGGCCGGTCGCGCAGTCGTTCCCGCGCGCGCAGTCGTTACGCGTCAGCCGCCTGCGCGCGCAGCGCCCTCGCCAGGTCGTCCCGGCACTCCACCACCAGCCGGCGCAACGCCGGTGCGGCGTCGGCGTGTTCGGCCAGCCAGGCGTCCGTGGCCGCCAGCGTCTCCGGGGTCGTCTGGTAGCGCGGGAAGAACCCGCCGACGATCCGCATCGCGATCTCGATCGAGCGGTCCGCCCAGATCGGCTCGAGCAGCTCGAAGTACGGCGCCGTGTAGGACGCCGTCAGCTCCCGCTGCCCGGCCTGGTTGAAGCCGGCGATCTGGGCCTCGACCAGGGCGTTGGGCAGCTCGTCGGAGTCGACCACCGAGGTCCACGCGGCGGCCTTCGCGCCCGGCGTGGGCAGCGCGGCCAGGCACTGGGTCTGCTGGCGGCGGCCGCTGGCGGTGTTGTCGCGCGCCAGCTCGGCGGCCAGCTCCTCGGTGGTGGCGGCGCCGTTCGCGGCGAGTGCCAGCCAGAGGCCCCAGCGCAGTTCCTGGTCGACGGCGAGGCCGTCGATCCGGGCGGTGCCCTCCAGCAGGCCGCGCAGCAGCTGGAGGTGGTCGGCGCGCTCGGCGGTCTGGGCCAGGAAGCGGGCCCAGGCGAGCTGGTGGTCGCTGCCGGGGGTGGCCTGCGAGAGCTCGCGCAACGCGCACTCGGCGAGCGCGGTGCCGTCGTCGGAGCGGCGGGCCGGGTCGGCGTAGAGCTCCAGCGCGGTGCCGGCCTGCTGGTGCAGCGACTGCAGCACGCCGATGTCGGACTCGTGCCCGGCGAAGCGCAGCACCAGGTCGAGGTAGTCGCGGGCGGGCATCAGCGCGTCCCGGGTCAGGTTCCACACGGCGGACCAGGCGAGCGCCCGGGCCAGGCCGTCGGAGAGGTCGCCGAGGCCGGTGCGCAGGGTCTCCAGCGAGTGCTCGTCGAAGCGGACCTTGCAGTACGTCAGGTCGTCGTCGTTGACCAGCACCAGCGCGGGCAGGGAACGGCCGGCCGCGTCCGGGACGGTGGTGCGGGCGCCGGTGACGTCCAGCTCGTAGCGGTCGGTGCGCTGCAGCGAGCCGTCCTCGGCGAGGTCGTAGAGGCCGACCGCGATGCGGTGCGGGCGGAGCACCTCGCCGTCCTGACGGATCGCCAGTTCGGTGATCCGGCCGTCGGCGTCGGTGGTGAGCTCGGGGGTGAGCACGTTGACGCCGGAGGTCTCCAGCCAGGCGGCGGACCAGGCGGTCAGGTCGCGGCCGCTGGTCTCCTCCAGCGCGTCCAGCAGGTCGGACAGGACGGTGTTCCCGAAGGCGTGCTTGCGGAAGTACCCGCGCACGCCCTCGAAGAAGGCGTCCCGGCCGACGTACGCGACCAGCTGCTTGAGGACGGACGCGCCCTTGGCGTAGGTGATGCCGTCGAAGTTGAGCTTGGCGTCCTCGAGGTCGCGGATGTCCGCGGTGATCGGGTGGGTGGTGGGGAACTGGTCCTGCCGGTAGGCCCAGGCCTTGCGGCGGTTGGCGAAGGTGATCCAGGCGGCGCCGTACCTGGTGGCCTCGATCTGGGCGAAGGAGCCCATGAAGTCGGCGAAGGACTCCTTGAGCCACAGGTCGTCCCACCACTTCATGGTGACCAGGTCGCCGAACCACATGTGGGCCATCTCGTGCAGGATCACGTTGGCCCGGGACTCGTAGGCCGCCTCGGTGACCCTGGAGCGGTAGATGAACTCCTCGCGGAAGGTCACGCAGCCCGGGTTCTCCATCGCGCCGATGTTGTACTCGGGGACGAAGCACTGGTCGTACTTGCCGAACGGGTACGGGTAGTCGAACTCCTGGTGGAAGAAGTCCAGGCCCTGCTTGGTGACGGTGAGGATCTCGTCGGCGTCGAAGTACGGGGCGAGCGAGCGCCGGCAGGTGGCGGCGAGCGGGATCTCCAGCACGGTGCCGTCGGCGAGTTCGCGCGTGTAGTGGTCGCGGACCACGTGGTACGGGCCGGTCACCACGGCGGTCAGGTAGGTGGAGATCGGCCGGGTCGGCGCGAAGTTCCAGGTGCGGGCGGCGTCCTGCTCGACGATCTGCTCGGCGACCGCGTTGGCGTACACGTCCCACGCCGCGGGGGCGGTCACGGTGAACGTGAACGGGGCCTTCAGGTCCGGCTGTTCGAAGTTCGCGAAGACCCGGCGGGCGTCGGCCGGCTCGTAGTGGGTGTAGAGGTAGGTCTCGCCGTCCACCGGGTCGACGAAGCGGTGCAGGCCCTCGCCGGTGCGGCTGTAGGCGCAGTCCGCGACCACGGTCAGCTCGTTGCGCGCGGCGAGCTCCGGCAGCGCGACCCGCGCGCCGTCGAACACCTCCGCCGGGTCGAGTCGGCGCCCGTTCAGCACCACCTCGTGCACCGCGGGGGCCAGCAGGTCCACGAAGCTCGCCGAGCCCGGGGCGGAGCAGTGGAAGTCGATGGTCGTGGTGGACCGGAAGGTGGGCCGGGCGGGGTCGGCCGCCGCACTCACGTCCAGGTGGACGCGGTAGCCCTCCACCCGGATGATCGCGGCCCGCTCGCGGGCCTCCTCGCGGCTCAGGTTCTTCCCCGGCACGTCGGCACTCCTCTGTACGGAACACGCGGTGTACGGAACACACGGTCGGGAGTGCTCATGGCACTCCTCCAGGGCATCCTTTCACGCCCCGACTCCTGTGCCATTGCACTGGGGGAGGAATCATCCCGGCCGCCCCGGAGTTCGACTCCCTCGGGAGTCCGGCTGCCCGGGCTCCCCGCACCCATGACCTGACGACCCGAAGGACGCCGTCCGTGACGACTGCCGACTCCCGCAAGATCGCCGACTTCTGGTTCGACCCGATCTGCCCCTGGGCCTGGATGACCTCCCGCTGGATGCTGGAGGTCGAGAAGCTCCGCCCGGTGGACACCCGCTGGCACGTGATGAGCCTCTCGGTCCTCAACGAGAACCGCGAGGACCTGCCCGAGAAGTACCGGGAGCTGCTGGCCGCGGGCTGGGGTCCGGTGCGGGTCCTGATCGCCGCCGCCGAGGCGCACGGCGAGAAGGTGCTCGGCCCGCTCTACACCGAGCTCGGCACCCGCTTCCACAACCAGGGCCTGCCGAACAACCGGGAGACCATCGTCGCCGCGCTGCAGGCCGCGGGCCTGCCCGAGGACCTGGCCGACGCCGCCGACACCGACGCGCACGACGAGGCGCTGCGCGCCTCGCACGCGGAGGGCATCGGCCTGGTCGGCGAGGACGTCGGCACCCCGGTGATCGCCCTCGACGGCCCCGACGGCCGGGTCGCGTTCTTCGGCCCGGTGGTCACCCCCACGCCGCGCGGCGAGGCGGCGGCCCGGCTGTGGGACGGCGTGGTCCTGGTGGCCTCGACGCCCGGCTTCTACGAGATCAAGCGCACCCGCACCGCCGGCCCGTCGTTCGAGTAGCTCGCTCCGCGAGGCGTACCGCCCGGATTGCCCAAGGGCGTCCGGGCGGTTCCTGTCGGAGCGTCAGTCCTGCCCGAGCTCGGTTGCTCGCGAAGTTCCCCGCGCCCCCTGCGGGGCGCGGGACTTCAGGTAGCCGAGAACGGCGAGCACGGCTGCCAGACCCGCCGTGAAGTAGAGCTGGATGCGGTTGGCGGAGTCCACGGTCATCAGGAGCAGGATGCCGAGGATCGCGGCCAGGGCCAGGTACGTCAGGTACGGGAAGCCCCACATCCGGACGGTCAGCTTCGCCGGCTCCTCGCGCTCCAGGCGCCGTCGCATGCGGAGCTGGGCCACCGCGATGAAGGCCCAGACCACCAGGACGGCGGCGCCGACCATGTTGAGCAGCCAGCTGAAGACGGTCTCCGGCCACCAGTAGGAGAGCAGGACGGCGAAGAAGCCGAACGCCGAGGAGGCCAGCACGGCGCGGCGCGGGACGCCGCCGGAGATCCGGGCGAGGGCGCGCGGGCCCTGGCCGCGGGCCACCAGCGAGTGGGCCATCCGGGAGGAGCCGTAGATGTTGGCGTTCATCGCGGAGAGCAGGGCGATCAGCACGACCACGTTCATCAGCTGGGCGGCGCCGGGGATGCCCAGGGTGTCGAGCACCGCGACGTAGGGGCCGGGCTTGACCACGGACGGGTCGTTCCACGGGACGAGGGTGACGATCACCGCCATCGAGCCGACGTAGAACAGGGCGATCCGCCACATCGCGGTGCGCACGGCCAGGGCGACGCTGCGCCGCGGGTTCTCGGACTCGGCGGCGGCGATGGTGACGGTCTCCAGGCCGCCGTAGGCGAAGACCGAGGCGAGCAGGCCGGTGACCAGGCCGCCGGCGCCGGTCGGGAGGAACCCGCCGTGACCGGTGAGGTTGGCGGCGCCGGGGGAGTCGGTGCCGGGCAGCAGGCCGAGCACGGCGAGCACGCCGATCACGAGGAAGGCGCTGATCGCGAGGACCTTGACCGCGGCGAACCAGAACTCGAACTCGCCGAAGTTGCGCACCGCCGCGAGGTTGGTGGCGCAGAAGAAGGCCATGAAGACGGCGACCCAGGCCCAGGACGGGACGGCGGGCAGCCAGCCGGAGACGATGCCGGCCGCGCCGATCGCCTCGGCCGCGACGCCGACGCAGAGCAGGATCCAGAACAGCCAGCCCGCGGCGAAGCCGGCCCACGGGCCGATCTCGCGCTCCGCGTGCACCGAGAAGGAGCCGGACGCCGGGCGCGCCGCGGACATCTCGCCGAGCATCCGCATCACCAGCATGACCAGCAGGCCGGAGGCGGCGAAGGCGAGCACCACGGCGGGACCGGCCGCGGCGATGCCGGCGCCGGAGCCGACGAAGAGGCCGGCGCCGATCACGCCGCCGAGCGCGATCATCGACAGGTGACGCTGCTTCAGGCCGTGGGCCAGGCCCGCGTCGTCGGACGCCTGCGGCGGCGCGGCGGGCGCGGTGGTGGGACTGGTCATGCGGGTGGATCCAGACGTTCGACTATCGGGGGACTCCGGGGAGTTCCGTCCACTATTCGGCACGTGACGTGGACGCCCCAAAGCATGCCCGGAATCCGGACGGCCATTTGACGGAACGTGACCGCACCGGCACCGAGACGGGACGTGAGTGCTTGGTCACAGGCCGGATCCGACAACCCCGGGCCGCCCGGCTTTGTCACGGGCCGACGCGGTGCCCGCGGCCTGACGCGGCGTAGGTTCGTGGTGATCATCCGCATCGGAACCCCCCGGGAGCGTCCATGGCCACCGCCGCGCCGATACCGTCCACCGCCGTCCTCGCCGACCTGCTGCCCGCGGCGTCCACCCGACTCGGGGCGCGGGCCCGCGAGCTGGCCCTGGTGGTCGGCGGCGCCGCCCTGACCGGCGCGGCCGCGCAGCTGTCGGTTCCGGTGCCCGGCTCGCCGGTGCCGGTGACCGGGCAGACCTTCGCCGCCCTGCTGGTCGGCACCGCGCTGGGCGCCCGCCGCGGCGCCGCCTCGCTCGGCCTCTACCTGCTGGCCGGCCTGGCCGGGATGCCGTGGTTCGCCGAGGGCAGCTCCGGCTGGTCGATGCCGAGCCTCGGCTACGTGATCGGCTTCGTGCTGGCCGCCGCGCTCACCGGCGCGCTGGCCCGCCGCGGCGCCGACCGCAGCCCGCTGGCCACCGCCGGCGTGATGGCCCTCGGCAGCCTGGCGATCTACGCCGTCGGCGTGCCGTACCTGGCGTTCGCGCTGGACGTCCCGCTGGCCAAGGCCGCCGACCTCGGCCTCTACCCGTACCTGGTCGGCGACGCCCTCAAGCTGGTCCTCGCGACGGCCGCCCTGCCGCTCACCTGGAAGCTGCTCGGCCGTCGCTGACGACCCGTCCGCGCACGAGCCCGCGCCCCTGTCGGGGAGCGGGCTGCGCGACATGTCACACTCATGGTCATGCGCGTGTACCTGGGCTCCGACCATGCCGGATACGAACTGAAGAACCACCTCGTCGAGTGGCTGAAGGGAGCCGGGCACGAGCCGGTCGACTGCGGCCCGCTCATCTACGACGCCGAGGACGACTACCCGCCGTTCTGCCTCCGGGCCGCCGAGCGCACCGCCGCCGACCCCGAGGCGCTGGGCGTGGTGATCGGCGGCTCGGGCAACGGCGAGGCGATCGCCGCCAACAAGGTGAAGGGCGTCCGGGCGGCCCTCGCCTGGAGCGAGCAGACCGCCGCCCTCGGCCGCGAGCACAACAACGCCAACGTGGTGTCGATCGGCGGCCGGATGCACACCGTCGACGAGGCCACCAAGTTCGTCGAGATCTTCCTCAACACCCCCTACAGCGGCGAGCCGCGGCACACCCGCCGGATCACCATGCTGTCCGAGTACGAGACCACCGGCGAGCTCCCCCCGATCCCGGCCCACCACCCGCAGGGCTGAACCCCGGACGCACGACGCCCGCCGCCGGTGCTCGACCGGCGGCGGGCGTCGGCGTTCCGCCGCCGGGTCGGCCGCCCGGTCAGAAGCCGTGCGGCAGCCAGGGCTCCAGCGCCGACCGGAAGGCCGCCGAGACGCCCTCCAGCGCCCCCGGGCGCAGCTCGGTCACCAGGCCTGCCGAGGCGAGCGCCGCCAGCGAGCCGCCGCCCAGGTAGACCGCCCCCAACTCCCGGACGTCCAGCTCCAGTTCGGCCGCCTCCTCGGTGCGGACGCAGACCGCCGAGCGGCCCGGGCCCGCGGTCAGCCGCCAGCGCCCGGCGTTCCACGGGCAGAACGCGTCGGTCACCTCCAGCACCACGTCCACCGACTGCGCGTACCCGCGGGCCGTCAGCGCCGCCGGCAGGTCCACCAGGCGGACGAACATCGCGTCCTCCAGCCGCGGCCGCAGCCGCCGGACGTCCGACACCAGGTGCAGCAGCGGATCGTCCACCGGCAGGCTGCGCACCTCCACCCGCTCGGTCAGGTCCTGGTCCAGCAGGTACTCCCACAGCCGGGCGGACACCCCCGAGTGCGCGGCCACCACCGAGCGGACCCGCACCACGCCGACCGGGCTGCCGTCCCGCCAGTCGCCCTTCACCGCGTACCGGGCGTAGCCCAGCAGTTCGCCGGTGGCCGGGTCCTCGGCCAGCACGCACTGCAGCGGGGAGTAGCCGCCGCGGGACGCCGGGGCGTCCAGCACGCCCACCCGGTCCCAGCCCGGCGCGCGCACCAGGGTGCCCGGGCGGCGGGTGGCGAGCGCGGCGTACAGCTCCTCGCAGCGCGCGAGTTCGGCCACCGGGTCGGCCAGCCGCAGCGCCGCGGCCGGGCCCGGCGGGACGTGCACCCGCACCCGGCCGCGCTCCAGCTCCACCGCCACCTTGCGGGTCGCCTGCCCGTAGCCGAACCGGCCGTAGATCGGCGGCTCCGAGGCGGTCAGCACCGCCAGCGGCTCACCGGCCGCCCGCACGTCGTCCAGCTGACGGCGCATCAGCGCAGTCAGCGCGCCGCGCCGCCGGTGCGTCGGCAGCACGCCCACCATGGTCACCCCCGCCGCCGGGACCACCGCACCGCCCGGCACCACCACCCGGAAGGTGAACGCCCCGCCGCCGCCGACCGTCCGCTCGCCCTCGCAGATCGACAGCGAGCGCTCCACCTCGGTCAACTCCCGCCACAGCGACCGCTCCTCGGGCGGCTCCTGGTCCCCGCCGAAGGCCACCTCCAGGTTCCGGTACCACTCCTCCCACTCCTCGGCGCGCAACGGCCGGACGGTCAGCTCGGGGTGTCGAATCGTCATGTACCCCTCCTATCACCCGATCCGGGCGATGGCGACGGAATTGCGGACGTGCCACCGGCCCGGCCGCCCCGGCGCCCGCCCTGCCGCCGGGTGGCCGCACCCCGGCCGCCCGGCGGCCGAAACCCGCCCGCGGCGCGCGGCCCGGCGCGCCCGGGCCGCCCACCCCGTCGACGCGCGCACCGCCGGTGGATAAGGTCGGACCCCATGGCCGACAGCACGCGGACGAGTGCGACGGGCCGCCCGGCCGCCAAGGCGGCCCGCGAGCCCGTGACGGCCCGGTGGCGCGCGGCGCTGTACCGGGCCCGACGCAGGCTGCGCCGAACCGGGGTGGACTACTTCCGCGGCGACGGCGCCGACTGGTGGGCCTTCGCGCTGCTCGCGCTGGCCGTCCCGCTGCTGGTCATGCTGAACGTCTGGATCCCCAACTGGTGCCCGCCCACCGCCCTGGTGCTGCCGATCCTGGCCGGCGCCCTGCTGCTGCGCCCCGGCACCCTGGTGCTGCTGTACGCGGTCGCGGCCGGCGGGCTGATCACCGAGTCCCTGGTGCACACCGGGGAGCGGACCGCGGCCGACAACCCCGACGCCTACATCTACGGGGTCACCCCCGGCGCGGCCCTGGTGGTCGGCGCGGTCGGCGTCGCCGGGCTGCTGGTCGCCCAGTTCCGCCGCCGGGTCGGCGTGCCGTGGCGCGGCGGCTCCACCATGCTCTTCGACCTGCGCGAGCGGATCCGGGTGCAGGGCCGCGTCCCCCGGCTCCCGGAGGGCTGGCACGCCGACATGGCGCTGCGCCCGGCCGGCGGCCAGTCCTTCTCCGGCGACTTCATGGTGGCCGCCCGCACCGGCCCCGGCGGCCGGGTGCTGGAGGCGGTGCTCGCCGACGTCTCCGGCAAGGGCATGGACGCCGGCAGCCGGGCCCTGCTGCTGTCCGGCGCCTTCGGCGGCCTGCTCGGCTCGCTGCCCGCCCACGACTTCCTGCCCGCCGCCAACGGCTACCTGCTCCGCCAGGACTGGGAGGAGGGCTTCGCCACCGCCGTCCACCTGGTGCTCGACCTGGACACCGGCGAGTACGAGCTGCTGTCGGCCGGCCACCTGCCCGGCATGCACCGCCTCGCCGGCGCCGGCCACTGGGAGGTCAAGCAGGCCGAGGGCCCGCTGCTCGGGGTGTACGACGGCGCCAAGTTCGAAGGGGTGCGCGGCACCCTCGGCCCCGGTGACCTGCTGCTGATGTGCACCGACGGCATGGTGGAGATCCCCGGCCGCGACCTCGCCGAGGGCATGGACCGGCTGATGGGCGAGGCGGACCGGCTGGTGGCCACCGCCCCGGTGGCCGGGCGCTCCGGCGCCGCGGTCCGGCTCATCGACACCGTCGCCAAGCACGTCAACGACGACCGCGCCGTGCTGCTGGTCTGGCGTCGCTGACTCCCGCCCGCGCCGGTCGGCGCACCGTGCGGGAGGCGCTCGCGGGCTGTCCACGGAGTGTCAACCCGGGACGTTGATCTTCGGCCAATTCTCCTGCGGCACCCGGGGAATGGATCACCTGCGGGTCTGCCTGCCGGTTTGCCGGGAGAGCCCCCGCAGTCCGCCGCCCGCCGACGGTCCGTCAAGGCCGGTCCGCTATGGTCACGGTCGGCGAAAATCAGTCTCATCGCGCGGGTTGCGGCGCCGGGCTTGTGGGCAAGTCCTTTACGCAGTCCGCACGAACGACCACACTGAGTCCGGATGGGCTGGTGGGGACACGGGGGGTTGGGGCCGGTTTCCGCCTGGAGCCATCTCCGGTTCCGACACGAGTCCCCGCCATGAACCGAGGAAGTGAGTCCGGGTGGCCTTCTCCGTCTCCGCGCTGGTCCTGTTCGGCATCGTCTGCGCCATCTTCATCCGCAACAAGCAGCTGAAGAGCGGGCACTTCATCGTCGCCGCGCTGTTCGGCTTCATGCTGAGCCAGTCGACCGCGGCCGGTCCGATCCAGCAGTTCCTCAACTCGGTCGCCAAAGCCATCTCCTCGATCGCGGGTTGACGCACCGTCGGCTCCCGGGGGGAACACCGCGACGGACGGGGAGGCGCCCCGCGCCGTCGCACCGGCCTGCCCGCGGGTGACCAGGGTCACCCGTTCCGTCACTCCGCGTCCGCACCGCACTGCGGAGGGTGCCCGAAATCGCCCCGCGTAGAGGGTTCGTAGGCACACCGTCATGATCCCGTGCGCGGACCGCAGCAGGCCGCTCGGCAGAGCGTGACCTGTCGATCCGTCAGCCCCTTCCCGATCTTGGGAACGGGGCTTTTCGGCGCTTGCCAGCCTCCTGACCCGTGGGTTTTGCTTCCTCAGCAGCCCGGCAATGGTCCGGGTGGGCCACCGAGCGGAACGCCTAGTCCTGCCGCCGTCCGGTGCCGACCAGATACCCAGTCACGGCAGGAGCGGGGGAACCACAGGTAAGTCGCCGGACCCGGAACACGGGCCCCGGCTCGGGGTGAAGCCGCGCTTGCGGCCGGGCAACTCTCGCCCGAACCCGACAGCTCACCTCGTAGGCGTCGGAGAGGAATGCTCATGTCCGTCAAGGGCAAGCACCGCAAGCCGCGTATGACCACCCTCGTCCGTATCGCCATCGCCACCGGCGTCGCCGGCGCCGCGGTCGGCCTCCCGGTGACCGCCGCTTCCGCGCACGTCACCACCGACCACCAGGACAACGGCCGCCAGTGGGCCCAGGTCTCGGTGGACGCCACCCCGGTCGCCGACACCGCCGCCGCCGCGCCGCAGGCCGCTCCGGCCGCCGCCGCGCACGACTACAAGGTCGTCTCCGGCGACACCCTGTCGAAGATCGCCACCGCCCAGAAGGTGGACGGCGGCTGGCAGAAGCTGTACCAGGACAACCGCTCGGTCATCGGCGGCAACCCGAACCTGATCTACCCGGGCCAGCAGCTCACCGTCAACGGCAAGGCCGCGGAGACCGCCGCCGCGCCGAAGACCGAGCAGGCCGCCCCGAAGGCCGAGCAGGCCCCGAAGGCGTCCAGCAACGACACCGCCAAGGCGTCCGGCTCCACCAAGTCGACCACCTCCGCGGCGAAGTCGACCACCTCCACCGCCAAGACCGTGCAGGCCGCCCCCAAGGCGTCCACCTCCTCGGTGGCCTCCTCCGGCTACGTCGCGCCGGCCCCCGGCAGCGTCACCACCGGTTACAAGGTGGCGGGCTCCAACTGGGCCAGCGGCTACCACACCGGCATCGACTTCCCGGTCTCCACCGGCACCAGCCTCAAGGCGATCGCCGCGGGCACCGTGGTCTCCGCCGGCAACGGTGGCGCCTACGGCAACCAGGTCATCATCAAGCTGGCCGACGGCAAGTACGCCCAGTACGCCCACCTCTCCTCGATCTCCGTCTCGGCCGGCCAGTCCGTGACGGCGGGTCAGCAGATCGGCCTGTCCGGCGCCACCGGCAACGTGACCGGCCCGCACCTGCACTTCGAGATCCGCACCACCCCGGACTACGGCTCCGACATCGACCCGGTCGCCTACCTGGCCGCCCACGGCGTCAACGTCTGATCCCCGCAGTAACCGTCGAAGGCCCCGCGCAGCGTTGCGCGGGGCCTTCGGGCTGCCGGGCGGAAACACCGACGGCCCGAGCGGAAACGCAGACGGCCCCAACTGCGGGTGCAGTCGGGGCCGTCGGGCTGTGGAGCGGGTGACGAGAATCGAACTCGCGTGACCAGTTTGGAAGACTGGGGCTCTACCATTGAGCTACACCCGCGTAGGCGTACCCGCACCGCCGTGGCGGTGGTGAGGACTGGCCTAGCGTACCTGGTCGGGGCCGCGGAATGCACACCGCTTTGCCGCCGTCGGCTCGCGGATTTCGCTCCGGTCGGGGGCGGGCCGACGTGTACTCTTCTGCTCGGCACCACGGGGTGTGGCGCAGGTTGGTAGCGCGTCCGCTTTGGGAGCGGAAGGCCGTCGGTTCGAATCCGGTCACCCCGACCGTGTGCGGCAGGGTCTCGTCCGGCGGGCGGGGCCCTGTTGTCGTCTTCCGCTTTTCCGGAACGCCGCCGGTGCCGGGCACAGTCGCTTTCGTGGTACCGGTAGGATGGACCGCTGGCGGTAGTACGGACAGCAATGCAGCCCCAACCGCCTATCGCCCTGACCGCAAGCCCCTAGGAGACCTAACCGTGAAGAGCGCCGTCGAGACTCTGAACCCGACCCGGGTTCGACTCACCGTCGAGGTGCCCTTCGAGGAGCTCAAGCCCAGCCTCGACGCGGCGTACAAGAAGATCAACCAGCAGGTCACCGTACCGGGCTTCCGTAAGGGCAAGATCCCGAACAAGGTGATCGACCAGCGGTTCGGCCGTGGCGCCGTGCTGGAGGAGGCCGTCAACGACGCGCTTCCGCGCTTCTACACGCAGGCCGTCGACGAGGGCCAGATCGACGTGCTGGGCCAGCCGGACATCACCGGCATCGAGGGTGTCGAGAACCTGGCGGACGGCGGTGACCTCAAGTTCGTCGCCGAGGTCGACGTGCGCCCCGAGGTCACCCTGCCCGACTTCACCGAGATCGCCGTCGTCGTCGACCCGATCGAGGTCAGCGACGAGGACATCGAGAAGTCGCTGGAGCAGCTCCGCGAGCGTTTCTCCTCGGTCAAGGACGTCGAGCGCGCCGCCGCCGAGGGCGACGTCGTGGTGATCGACCTGGAGGCCAAGGTCGACGGTGAGGTGCCGGACGACGGCACCGCCACCGGCGTGAGCTACGAGATCGGCTCCGGTCGTCTGCTGGACGGCATCGACGAGGCCGTGATCGGCCTGTCCGCCGGTGAGTCCAAGACCTTCACCAGCGCCCTCAAGGGTGGCAGCCAGACCGGCCAGGACGCCGAGGTCACGGTCACCGTGACCGCCGTCCAGGAGAAGGAACTCCCGGAGCTGGACGACGAGTTCGCGCAGCTGGCGAGCGAGTTCGACACCCTGGAGGAGCTGCGCGGGGACTCCCGCAAGCGCCTTGAGCGGATGAAGGAGTTCGACCAGGCCACCCAGGCCCAGGAGAAGGTCCTCGACGAGCTGCTCGGCCGGGTCGAGATGGACTACCCGGAGAAGCTCCTCCAGGACGAGATCGGCACCCGCAAGCACAACCTCGAGCACCACCAGCTGGAGCCGATGGGCCTGACCCTCGACACCTACCTGGCCTCCCAGGACAAGTCCCGCGAGGACTACGACGCGGAGACCGAGGAGCAGGCGAAGAAGGGCATCAAGACCCAGTTCGTGCTGGACCAGATCGTCAAGAACGAGGAGCTGGGCGTCAACCAGGAGGAGCTCACCGAGCACCTCATCCGCCGCGCCGCCGGCTCGGGCCTGACCCCGGACCAGTTCGCGCAGCAGGTCGTCCAGGGCGGCCAGGTGCAGCTCCTGGTCGGCGAGGTCGCCCGCGGCAAGGCGCTGGCCCTGGTGGTCGAGGCCGCCAAGGTCACCGACACCAACGGTGAGACCGTCTCCTTCGAGGACGACGAGGACGAGGCCGCCGACGAGACCGTCGAGGCCGCCGCCGAGGAGTCCGCGGAGGCCTGAGCTCCGCACTAGCGGGCGTCAGCCGACGCCGCGTCAGCCGGGAACGGGCCCGGGCACCGCACGGTGCCCGGGCCCGTTCGCGTTCCCGTGCTCACCCTGCGCTCACAGCGAACAGTTCTGCGTGGGGGATTCAGCGGCCGGGCCCGGGCGTTAGGGTCCATAGACAGCGACACCCAAAGCAGATCGACTGAGCAGGTGGCTAAGTGACGTTCCCGCAGATGCAGATGCCTGGACTGATGGCGCCGCACGCCGCCGCCGGCGACGTGCTCGGCGGCCTGGGCGACCAGGTCTACAACCGGCTGCTCAACGAGCGCATCATCTTCCTCGGCCAGCAGGTCGACGACGACATCGCCAACAAGATCACCGCCCAGCTGCTGCTGCTCGCGGCTGACCCCGAGAAGGACATCTACCTCTACATCAACTCCCCGGGTGGATCGATCTCGGCGGGCATGGCGATCTACGACACCATGCAGTACATCAAGAACGACGTGGTCACCATCGCGATGGGCATGGCCGCCTCGATGGGTCAGTTCCTGCTGACCGCGGGTGCGAAGGGCAAGCGCTTCTCGCTGCCGAACGCCAACATCCTGATGCACCAGCCCTCCGCGGGCCTCGGCGGCTCGGCCACCGACATCCGGATCCAGGCCGAGCAGCTGCTGCGCACCAAGAAGCGGATGTCGGAGCTGATCGCCCACCACAGTGGCCAGTCCTTCGAGCAGATCACCGCGGACTCCGACCGTGACCGCTGGTTCACGCCGGAGGAGGCCAAGGCCTACGGCCTGATCGACGACATCATGCACAGCGCCGCGGACGTCCCCGGTGGCGGCGGCACCGGCGCCGGCCTGGCCGGCTGACCGGCATCGGAACCCAGACCGCACGCTTCGGAGGACCAGAGAACATGAACATCCCCAGCCTGTCCGGTGCCAAGGCCCGCCTGGAGGACATGCGGGCCGAGGGCCGCTACATCGTCCCGCGGTTCGTCGAGCGCACCTCGCAGGGCATCCGGGAGTACGACCCGTACGCCAAGCTGTTCGAGGAGCGCATCATCTTCCTCGGCTCGCAGGTGGACGACGTCTCCGCGAACGACATCATGGCGCAGCTGATCTGCCTGGAGTCGATGGACCCGGACCGCGACATCTCGGTCTACATCAACTCCCCGGGCGGCTCGTTCACCGCGCTGACCGCGATCTACGACACCATGCAGTTCGTGAAGCCGGACATCCAGACCGTCTGCATGGGCCAGGCCGCCTCGGCCGCCGCGGTGATCCTGGCGGCGGGCTCCCCCGGCAAGCGGATGGCGCTGCCGAACGCCCGCATCCTGATCCACCAGCCGTACACCGAGACCGGCCGCGGCCAGGTGTCCGACCTGGAGATCCAGGCCAACGAGATCTTCCGGATGCGCGCGCAGCTGGAGGAGATGCTGGCCAAGCACTCCAACAAGGACGTGACCCAGGTCCGCGACGACATCGAGCGCGACAAGATCCTCACCGCCGAGGAAGCGCTGGAGTACGGCCTGATCGACCAGATCATCTCGACCCGGAAGACCTCGTACGGCGAGTGATCCACCGCCCCGCGACGGCGCGTACGTGACGTACGCCCCGTCGCGGGGCGTTCCGGTCGGGGCGTCCGCCCCGGCACAATGACTTGACGGGTCATGCACCCGCGACGGCATCTGTTCGGTATCAATTCGCCCAGGGCGTACGGCAGAGCTGTCGAAGTCGGCGGAAACCGCGGCTCGGCAGAGTACCGTCGGATACCGGGACCGACCGCCGACGGCGGGGCCGGTCCACAGCACCAGGCCCCGACCCCCGCGGGGCCCCTGGCGAAGGGGAAGCACCTCGTGGCACGCATCGGAGACGGTGGCGACCTGCTCAAGTGCTCGTTCTGCGGCAAGTCGCAGAAGCAGGTGAAGAAGCTGATCGCCGGGCCAGGCGTGTACATCTGCGACGAGTGCATCGACCTGTGCAACGAGATCATCGAGGAGGAGCTCGCCGAGAGCTCCGAGGTGCGCTTCGAGGAGCTGCCGAAGCCCCGCGAGATCTACGAGTTCCTCGACCAGTACGTGGTCGGCCAGGACCTCGCCAAGAAGGCGCTGTCGGTCGCGGTCTACAACCACTACAAGCGGGTGCAGGCGGGCGAGACCGGCCGCGCCGGCAACGGCCGGGACGACGCGATCGAGCTGGCCAAGTCCAACATCCTGCTGCTCGGCCCGACCGGCTCCGGCAAGACGCTGCTCGCGCAGACCCTGGCCCGGATGCTGAACGTGCCGTTCGCGATCGCCGACGCCACCGCGCTGACCGAGGCCGGGTACGTCGGCGAGGACGTCGAGAACATCCTGCTGAAGCTGATCCAGGCGGCCGACTACGACGTCAAGAAGGCCGAGACCGGGATCATCTACATCGACGAGATCGACAAGGTGGCCCGCAAGAGCGAGAACCCGTCGATCACCCGGGACGTCTCCGGCGAGGGCGTGCAGCAGGCGCTGCTGAAGATCCTGGAGGGCACCACCGCCTCGGTGCCGCCGCAGGGGGGCCGCAAGCACCCGCACCAGGAGTTCATCCAGATCGACACCACCAACGTGCTGTTCATCGTCGGCGGTGCGTTCGCCGGCCTCGAGCGGATCATCGAGGGCCGGGCCGGCGCGAAGGGCATCGGCTTCGGCGCCACCATCCGCTCCAAGCGCGAGCAGGACGCCTCCGACCACTTCCGCCAGGTGATGCCGGAGGACCTGGTGAAGTTCGGGATGATCCCGGAGTTCATCGGCCGCCTCCCGGTCATCACCAGCGTGCACAACCTGGACCGCGAGGCGCTGCTGCAGATCCTCACCGAGCCGAAGAACGCGCTCGTGAAGCAGTACCGCAAGCTCTTCGAACTCGACGGCGTGGAGCTGGAGTTCACCCGGGACGCGCTGGAGGCGATCGCCGACCAGGCGATCCTGCGCGGCACCGGCGCGCGCGGGCTGCGGGCCATCATGGAGGAGGTGCTGATGTCCGTGATGTACGAGGTGCCGTCCCGGCAGGACGTCGCCCGCGTGGTGGTCACCGGCGACGTGGTCTCCAAGCACGCCATCCCGACCCTGGTGCCGCGCGACATGATCAAGCGCGAGCGTCGGGAGAAGAGCGCCTGACGCTCCGTCAAGGCTTCAACGGAAGGGCCCCGCACCGGAGTTCGGTGCGGGGCCCGTTCTGTTGCCGGGTGCCGGAGGTTACTTGGGGATCTCCGAGATGCCGCGCAGCTCGCGCGCGTCGGCGGCGATCTGGTCCAGCGAGACCGCGGTGGAGGCGTCGAACTCCATCAGCATCATCACCGAGGAGCCGTCGGCCCAGGCGCAGAAGCCGACCTTCTCGCCGCCGGTCTCCGTGGTGCCGCAGGACATCCGGCCGCCCAGCGGGCCCGGGTCGACGTCCTTGCGGTCGGTGATCGCCGCGCCGCCCGAGGTGGCGCCGGTGAAGACCGCGTCGACCTGCTTGGACGGCAGCAGCACGTTGCCGTAGGCGCCGGCCACGATGGCGGCCTTCTCGTTGTCCGCCGAGTGGTAGATGGAGCTGACCACCTCGGTCGGCGTCCACGCCGAGTCGCCCTTGCTGAAGTCCGACTGCAGCTCGTTGGCGAGCTCCTTGGCGGAGTCCTCGTTGGGGTCGCGGGTCATGCTGTGGAAGGTCTCCGGCAGCACGACCTTGTTCTTGCCGGTCTTCGAGGCGGTGTCGTAGATGAAGTAGCCGAGCAGGCCGCCGCCGAGCAGGATCACGCCGGCCACGCAACCGAGCACGATCCACAGCGCCTTGCGGGACTTCTTCGGCGGGGCCGGGTAGCCGGGCGGGAACCCGCCGGGGGCGCCGGCCGGGAACGCCTGCGGCGGGACCTGGCCGCCGCCCCAGGGCTGCTGCGGCTGGGCCGGCGCCTGCTGCGGGTAGCCGTAGCCGGCCTGCGGGGGCACGCCGGCCGGGGCCTGCGGCTGCGGCGGGCCGAAGCCGGGCTGCGGCGGACCGAACTGGTTGTCGGACACGGAGAACTCCGATTCGCGCGAAAAGTGGTGAGGTGAAGGGGTGTGAACGACGCTGCGGCGGTGGCTACTTGGGGGCCACCACGGCGTCCCGGAACTGCCGGGTGCGGTCGGCCGCCTGGGTCTGGGTGATCGGCTGCGGGGTGCCGGTGGCGCTCATCGTCACGAACGCGACGGTGCCGAAGGTGGAGTGGCTGGCCCACATGCACACCGGCATCTCCACCACGCCGGAGGTGGCCACGCCGCACTGCAGCTTGGCGCCCGGGTCGGTGGGGTCGTTGGCGGCGACGTCGGTCGGCTGCTTCTTCCAGGTCAACTTGCCCGCGGTACCGGCGGCCTGGGACTGGGTGGCCTGGTCGGAGGCGGTCTTCAGCATCGCGCCGGGGTCGTTGACGGTGCCCCAGCCACCGCCGAAGCTGATCATGTCGGTCGGCGTCTTCTGGTACAGCGCGCCGAGCGAGCCCTCCAGGGTAGCCAGGCCGTCGGTGCCGTTCACCGCGCCCTTGTCCGAGGACGACTTCTTGGTGTAGCCGGCCACCGTGTCCGGAGCGGTCAGCTTGTACTTGCCGCCGGTACCGGAACCGGGACCGGACGAGCCGTCACTCAGCGCGTAGTACCCGACGCCGCCGAGCACCGCGAGCACCACCACCGCGACGATCGCGATCAGCGGACCCTTGCCGCTCTTCGCCGGCGCCGGCGGCTGGTAGCCGTACCCGGGCTGCTGCGGGGCGCCGCCCCAGGGCTGCTGCGCGGGCGGCTGCTGCTGCGGGTAGCCGTAACCGGGCTGCGGCTGCTGGCCGTACGGCGGCTGCCCGGCGGGTGGCGGGGTGCCGTAGCCGGGCTGCTGCGGGGGCTGGCCGTACGGCTGCTGCGGGGGCGCGCCCCACTGCTGCTGGCCGGGCGGCTGCTGCGGCGGTGCGCCGTACGGAGGTTGCTGCGCGCCGTACGGCTGCTGCGGCTGCCCCTGCGGATACGGTTGTCCCTGCCCCTGGCCGTACATGCGCTTCGTCTCCCCCGCCGCTGACTCGCGCGGCCCCGGTCTCGTCGAGTATTCGGGCACGGTACCGTACGCCCCCCACGGGCCGCCCGAGTGGTCCGGGCACTATCGGTTCGTAACCGCGGCCCGGCCTTCCGTAAACTGTCCGTCGTGACCGACACGACGAACCAGCGCCCCGCGAATTCCTACCCCGGGGACGACGCAGCCACCCTCCCGACGACCTACGCTCCGGCCGACGTAGAGGGCGAGCTGTACGAGCGCTGGGTAGAGCGCGGTTACTTCACGGCGGACGCGAAGAGCGAGAAGCCGGCGTACACCATCGTCATCCCGCCGCCGAACGTCACCGGCGCGCTGCACCTCGGCCACGCCTTCCAGCACACGCTGATGGACGCCCTCACCCGCCGCAAGCGGATGCTGGGCTTCGAGGCGCTGTGGCTCCCCGGCATGGACCACGCGGGCATCGCCACCCAGAACAAGGTGGAGCAGCAGCTCGCCGAGTCCGGCCTGTCCCGGCACGACCTGGGCCGCGAGGCCTTCGTCGACAAGGTCTGGGAGTGGAAGGAGAACTACGGCGGCCGGATCCTCGGCCAGATGCGCCGCCTCGGTGACGGCGTCGACTGGTCCCGCGAGCGCTTCACCATGGACGAGGGCCTGTCGCAGGCCGTCCAGACCATCTTCAAGAAGCTCTTCGACGACGGCCTGATCTACCGCGCCGAACGCATCATCAACTGGTGCCCGCGCTGCCTGACCGCGCTCTCCGACATCGAGGTCGAGCACGAGAACGTCCCCGGGGAGCTGGTCTCGATCCGCTACGGCGACGGCGACGACTCGATCGTGGTCGCCACCACCCGCGCCGAGACCCTGCTGGGCGACACCGCGGTGGCCGTCCACCCGTCCGACGAGCGCTACGCGCACCTGGTCGGACGGACCATCAAGCTGCCGCTGACGGACCGTGAGATCCCGGTCATCGCCGACGAGCACGTCGACCCGGAGTTCGGCACCGGCGCCGTCAAGGTGACGCCCGCGCACGACCCGAACGACTTCGCCATCGGCCAGCGGCACAACCTGCCGAACCTGACGGTGATGGACGAGCGCGGCGCCATCACGGTGCACGGGCCGTTCCTCGGCCTGGACCGGCACGACGCGCGCGCCGCCGTGGTCGGCGCGCTGCGCGAGCAGGGGCGCATCGTCGCCGAGAAGCGCCCCTACGAGCACGCCGTCGGCCACTGCTCGCGCTGCAAGACCGTGGTCGAGCCGCGGCTGTCGCTGCAGTGGTGGGTCAAGGTCGAGCCGCTGGCCAAGGCCGCGGGCGACGCGGTCCGCGACGGCCGGGTCCAGATCCACCCGAAGGAGCTGGAGCGCCGCTACTTCGACTGGGTCGACAACATGTACGACTGGTGCATCTCGCGCCAGCTCTGGTGGGGCCACCGGATCCCGGTCTGGTACGGCCCGAACGGCGAGGTCGTCTGCGTCGGACCGGACGAGCAGCCGCCCACCGGCGAGGGCTGGGTGCAGGACCCGGACGTCCTGGACACCTGGTTCTCCTCCGGTCTGTGGCCGTTCTCCACCCTGGGCTGGCCGGAGCAGACCGCGGACCTGGAGAAGTTCTACCCGACCGACGTGCTGCTGACCGGCCACGACATCATCTTCTTCTGGGTCGCCCGGATGATGATGTTCGGCCTGTACGCGATGGACGGCCAGGCACCGTTCAAGACGGTCGCGCTGACCGGCCTGGTCCGCGACGAGTTCGGCAAGAAGATGTCGAAGTCCTCCGGCACCGCCGTCGACCCGCTGGACTGGATGGACGCCTACGGTGCGGACGCCGTCCGCTTCACGCTGGCCCGCGGCGCCAACCCCGGTGCGGACGTGCCGATCGGCGAGGACTGGGTCAAGGGCTCGCGGAACTTCTGCAACAAGATCTGGAACGCCACCCGCTTCGCGCTGATGAACGGCGCCACCGTGCAGGGCCCGCTGCCCGCGCCGGAGGAGCTCACCGCCGCGGACCGCTGGATCCTGTCCCGGCTGAACGCCACGGTGGCCGAGGTCGACGCCCTCTACGAGGACTTCGAGTTCGCCAAGGTCTCCGACACGCTGTTCCACTTCGCCTGGGACGAGGTCTTCGACTGGTACGTCGAGCTCTCCAAGACCACCCTGGGCAAGGGCGGCGCGCAGGCCGACAACGCCCGCCGGGTCCTCGGCGAGGTGCTGGACGTGACGCTGCGTCTGCTGCACCCGATCGTCCCGTTCGTCACCGACGCGCTGTGGACGGCGCTCACCGGCGCCGAGTCGGTGGTCGTCGCCGAGTGGCCGAAGGACTCCGGCTACCGGGACGCCGACGCCGAGTCGGAGATCGCCCTGCTGCAGCAGGTGGTGACCGAGGTCCGCCGGTTCCGCAACGACCAGGGCCTGCGCGACACCCAGAAGGTCCCGGCGCAGCTGGAGTTGGCCGGCACCCGGCTCGCGGTGCACGAGGCGGCGATCCGTTCGCTGCTGCGGCTGACCGAGCCGGCGGAGGGCTTCCACGCCACCGCCTCGCTGCCGGTCGCCGGGGCCACCGTGTCGCTCGACCTGTCCGGCACCATCGACGTCCCGGCCGAGCGCAAGCGCCTGCAGAAGGACCTCGCGGCCGCCGAGAAGGAGAAGGCGCAGACCTCCGCCAAGCTCGGCAACGAGGCCTTCCTGGCCAAGGCGCCGGACGACGTGGTGGCGAAGATCCGCACCCGGCAGGAGGCCGCGGAGGCCGACATCGTCCGGATCACCGCGCAGCTCGCCGCGCTGCCGCAGGGCTGACGCACCGTCGGTCGTCGAGGGCCGTCGCTCCCACCGGGGGGCGGCGGCCCTCCGCCTTTCTTTTGAAGGCGGGACCCGAGTTCTTTCGCAGCGGCTATTCGGCGTGCATTCCGGGGCAATTGCGCGGGCAAACTCCATTGGGCCGCATTCCGTTGTCGCTCCCGCCGCGTTCAGCGACCTTCGCAGTTCAGATGTGTACGGTGGACGGAAGTTCCCATTCGGGCGGGGCGACGAACGGAGGGCACGCACATGGTGGTGACCAGGGAGTTGGCCGACGAACTGCCGATGGAAGAGGTGGAGGCGGCCAAGGCCCGGGCGGCGACGCTGCTGCTGGCATTCCGGCACGGAAACCAGCTCGCCTTCGACACCGAGCTGGATCTGCTGCTCGCCGAGCACGCCGAGCGGGAGGTGGCCACCCTGCTGGTGTGGATCGCCGCCGAGGCGGTGCGCAAGGCGTACGCGCCCGAGGTCGCCGACCGGGTGCTGCGCGGACTGGCCCGGCGCGCCCCGCTGGACAGCTCCCAGGTCGCGGTGGACGAGGAGGCCGCCGGCGCCGCCCAGTTGCTGGAGGCGGTGGCCGCCGGGGACGTCGCCACCGTGCGGGCGCTGGTGGCGAGCACCGCCGACACCACCTACCTGCTGGGCGGCCTGGTGCAGGCGGTCGCGATGATGCTGCCGCTGCTGCCGGAGGGCGAGGCGGAGGAGGTCGCCGCGGAACTGCGCCGGCGGCACGGCGGGCGGCTGCCCACCCCCCGCGCCACCTACTGACGGATCGTCACTGCTGAGTCGGGCGCCGCCGGTCGGCGGTCGGGCCCGGCAGGGCGTCGGCGCTCCTGCCGGGCCGGCGCCGGTTACGGCATGGCGTGCAGGTGGGAGCCGATGGTGGTGGCGACCGGGTTGCCCGCCGAGGCGTCCCAGTTGGTGGACCAGGTCATCGCGCCGCCGATGCCCGGCCAGGTCCGGCTGGGCTTGAAGGTGCCGCAGTTGGTGCCGGCGGCCAGGCAGTCCAGCGCCGCGTTGACGGTCGCCGGGCTGGTGTAGCCGCCGCCCGCCGCACTGGTGGAGGCGGGCACGCCCAGGCCGACCTGGCCCGGGTCGAGGCCGCCCTGGAGCTGGATGCAGGCCAGCGCGGTGAGGAAGTTCTCGGTGCCCTGGGCGTAGACGTTGCCGTCGCAGCCGAGCATCGTGCCGCTGTTGTAGTACTGCATGTTGACGATGGTGAGGATGTCCTTGGTGGCCAGCGCCAGCTTGAAGTACTCGCCGCCGGTGGACTGCATGTCGATGGTCTGCGGGGCCATGGTCAGGACGAAGCCGGAGCCGACCTTGCTCGCCAGCGAGTGCAGCGCCTGCGACATGTAGGTGGAGTTGACGCCGTTCTCCAGGTCGATGTCGACGCCGTCGAAGCCGTAGGTCTGGATCAGGCTGTAGGCGGAGTCGGCGAAGTTGGTCGCGGCGGCGGAACTGGCCACCGAGATCGTGCCGTTCTGGCCGCCGACCGAGACGATCACCTTCTTGCCGGCCGCCCGCTTCGCCGCGATGTCGGCCTTGAACTGGGCCTCGGTGTAGCCGTTCAGCTTGGACGACAGCGTGGAGTCCAGGGTGAAGCCGATCGCGCCCTGGGTGCTGGTGGCGTCCGCGAAGGCCACCGCGATGATGTCGTACGCGGCCGGGACGTCACTGATCCGCTGCGGGGTGGCGCCGTTGTAGAAGTTCTGCCAGTAGCCGGTCAGCCGGTGCTTCCCGGGAGGCGGCGGGGGAGTGGTCGGCGAGCTGCTGGGCGAGGTCGAGACGGAGGGCGACGGGGAGGGCGAGGTGGACGTGGAGGTGGACGGCCGCGGCGAGGAGGCGGTGGCCGAGGGGCTGGGCGAGCCGCTGCCCGGGCCGACCAGGGAGACCTTGTCCACCAGGTAGGCGGCCTGGCCGTACCAGCCGTGGAACCACACCGAGACCGAGGTGGTCGAGGCGCCGGTGGTGAAGGTGGTGGTCAGCGTCGACCAGCCGGTGCCGCTGGTCCAGGTGGACGGGTCGGTGCCGCCGGTGCCGGTGGCCCCGAGGAAGGTGTAGGGGCCCTGCACCACCGCGGTCAGCGTGTAGGTGGAGTTGGGGAGCACGGCGACCTGCTGGGTGCAGCCGGCGTAGTCCTGGCCGGCCGGGGTGCCCTGCAGGTCCCAGCCGGTGCCGGAGTTGTTCACCGCGGCGACGGTCGGGCCGCAGACCCACGGGCTGATGTGGTTGCCGGCGCTGAAGTCGCCGTTCTGGATCACGTCCACGTTGGCGGCCGTGGCCGTCCCGGTGCCTGCCATCAGCAGGCCGACCAGGGCGAGGACGACGGACAGCAGCCCGGCGAGCAGGGTCCGCTGGGTGCGGGGTCGGTGATGTGGTGCACGCATGCCATCTCCATGTGGGGGAGTGTCGATGGGTGGTGCGGTGCGGGGAGCGGTGGGGGAGCGACTCACACGGTGGAGTAGACCAATTCCGGTGTCAAGAGGGCCCGTTGAGGGTTGGCGCGCGCACGGTCGGGTACGGCCGCCGGTCGGTCTTAGACTTGCGGGGTGAGCGACAAGGCCGAGCCCAACCCCTACACCGTCCGCCCCGCCGAAGCCGGCGGGACCGACTCCGAACTGCGCGCCGTCGAGGCCGAGCTGGCCGGCCGCTGGCCGGAGAACAAGCTGGAGCCCTCGCTGACGCGGATCGAGGCGCTGATGGACATCCTCGGCCAGCCGCAGCGCGCCTATCCCTCGATCCACATCACCGGCACCAACGGCAAGACGTCCACCGCGCGGATGGTCGAGCAGCTGCTCGGCTCCTTCGAACTGCGCACCGGCCGCTACACCTCGCCGCACGTGGAGTCGGTCACCGAGCGGATCAGCCTGGACGGCGCGCCGATCAGCCCGGAGAAGTTCGTCGAGACGTACCGCGACATCGAGCCCTACGTGCAGATGGTGGACGCGGCGCAGCCGGTCGCGATGTCCTTCTTCGAGGTGCTCACCGGCATGGCCTACGCCGCCTTCGCCGACGCGCCGGTGGACGTCGCGGTGGTCGAGGTCGGCATGGGCGGCTCCTGGGACGCCACCAACGTGATCGACGCCCAGGTCTCGGTGATCACCCCGATCGGCCTGGACCACACCGACAAGCTCGGCGACACCACCGGCAAGATCGCGGTGGAGAAGTCCGGGATCGTCAAGGCCGGCGCGCTCGCCGTGGTCGCCCAGCAGCCGCTGGACGCCGCCGAGACCATCCTGCGCCGCGCCGTCGAGGTGGAGGCCACCGTCGCCCGCGAGGGCATGGAGTTCGGCGTGATCCGCCGCGAGGTCGCGGTCGGCGGACAGCTGGTCACCCTGCGCGGCCTCGGCGGCCACGAGTACCAGGACCTCTTCCTGCCGCTGCACGGCGACTACCAGGCGCACAACGCGGCGCTCGCGCTGGCGGCCGTGGAGGCGTTCTTCGGCGTCGGCCAGGGCGGCGCCGAGCACCTGGACGAGGACAAGGTCCGGATCGCGTTCTCCGGCGTCTCCTCGCCGGGCCGCCTGGAGGTGGTCCGGCGCAGCCCCACCGTGATCCTGGACGCCGCGCACAACCCGCACGGCGCGCAGGCCACGGTCGCCGCGCTCGGCGAGGCGTTCGGCTTCACCAAGCTGGTCGGCGTGATCGCCACCAGCGGCGACAAGGACGTCTCCGGGTTCCTGGAGGCCTTCGAGCCGGTGCTCGCCGAGGTGGTCATCACCCAGAACTCCACCCACCGGGCGATGCCGGTCGACCGGCTCGCCGCGCTCGCGGTGGAGGTCTTCGGCGAGGACCGGGTCCAGGTCGAGCCCCGCCTCGACGACGCCATCGACGCCGCGGTCACCCTCGCCGAGGAGGAGGACCTCGGCGGCGCCGGTGTCCTGGTCACCGGCTCCGTCATCACGGTGGGCGAGGCGCGCCTACTGTTCGGAAGGAAGTAACCCGCCGATGCGCACCCTGTGCTCCTCCACCCTGATCGGCGAGGCCCTGCTGATCATGTTCGCCGGCCTGGTCGCGATGAAGCTCACCGACGTCGGCACCGGCACCATCTGGGCGGTCAGCGGCACCGCGATGCTGCTCTGCGTGCTGCTCTGCGGCGTGATCACCCGGCCCGGCGCGGTCTGGGTCGGCTGGGCGCTCCAACTCGGCGTGCTGGCCAGCGGACTGGTGCTCCCGACGATGTACGGCTTCGGCCTGGTCTTCGGCGGCCTGTGGTGGTGCTCGGTGCACTACGGACGCAAGATCGACGTCATCAAGGCGGAGCGCGCCGCGGCCGCCGCCGCGCCCGCGCCCGCGCTCTGACCGGGCTGGTCAACGGGGCGGCCTCCTGGCCGGGGTAGTGTCTGGGACATACACCAGGCACGACCGAACAACCAGGAGCCGCACCGTGTCCCAGCGCACTCTCGTCCTGCTCAAGCCCGACGCCGTGAAGCGCGGCCTGGCCGGCGAGATCATCAGCCGGATCGAGCGCAAGGCCGGCTGGCGGTTCGCTGCGATCGAGCTTCGCACCTTCGACCGGGCCACCCTGGAGCAGCACTACGCCGAGCACGTCGGCCGCCCGTTCTACGAGCCGCTGCTGGAGTTCATGACCTCCGGCCCGTCGATCGCGCTGATCGTCGAGGGCGAGAACGTCGTCCCCGGCATCCGGGTGCTGGCCGGCGCCACCGACCCGCTGCAGGCCGGCGCGGGCACCATCCGCGGCGACTACGCGACGATCACCCGCGAGAACCTGATCCACGCCTCGGACTCGCCGGAGTCGGCCGAGCGCGAGATCAAGATCTTCTTCCCCGCCCACGCGTGACGTTCCGGTAGGGATTCCGCGTCCGGACGTGTGGGTGCCGTGGGACTTCCCGGCACCCGCGCGTCCGGGTGTTCGGGCTGGTGAGAGCCTGGTTCCACCATCTGAGCGTTAATCCTCAAATCACGGAACCCCACCCCCCGACACGGCGTCCCAATGCCATGAGAAGCCGTACCGCCGCCGGAGAATGGGCGGCATGCCGTACCCGCCGCTCGTGCTGACCGGCGTGACTACGATGGACCCCAACTCACGGGCCCGGCGCGGTTGCTCAGCCGCCGTCAGCCCTCGCGCGGGCCCGCGCGGCCGGCCCGCCCTGCGCCCTTGATCCGAACTCGGGAAGGCACTCGACATCCCATGGCGAACAACCTGTCGTTCATCGGCCGGGACCTGGCGATCGACCTCGGCACCGCGAACACACTGGTGTACGTCAGGGGCAAGGGCATCGTGCTGAACGAGCCCTCGGTGGTGGCGGTCAACACCAACACCGGCGGGATCCTCGCGGTGGGCGCCGAGGCGAAGAAGATGATCGGCCGCACCCCGGGCAACATCGTGGCGATCCGCCCGCTCAAGGACGGCGTCATCGCCGACTTCGAGATCACCGAGCGGATGCTGCGCTACTTCATCCTGAAGATCCACCGCCGCCGCTACCTGGCCCGCCCGCGGGTCGTGGTCTGCGTGCCGTCCGGCATCACCGGGGTGGAGCGCCGCGCGGTGATCGAGGCCAGCTCGCAGGCCGGCGCCCGCCAGGTGCACATCATCGAGGAGCCGATGGCCGCGGCGATCGGCGCGGGCCTGCCGGTGCACGAGCCGACCGGCAACATGGTGGTCGACATCGGCGGCGGCACCACCGAGGTGGCGGTGATCTCGCTCGGCGGGATCGTCACCGCCCAGTCGCTGCGGGTGGCCGGCGACGAGCTGGACAACGCGATCGTCCAGCACATCAAGAAGGAGTACAGCCTGCTGCTCGGCGAGCGCAGCGCCGAGCAGATCAAGATGTCGATCGGCTCCGCCTTCGGCAGCGAGGGCGAGAAGGACGAGCACGCCGAGATCCGCGGCCGCGACCTGGTCTCCGGCCTGCCGAAGACCGTGGTGATCTCGGCCGCCGAGGTCCGCGAGGCGATCGACGAGCCGGTGAACTCGATCATCGACTCGGTGAAGACCACCCTCGACCAGTGCCCGCCGGAGCTGGCGGGCGACGTGATGGACCGCGGCATCGTGCTCACCGGCGGCGGCGCCCTGCTGCGCGGCCTCGACGAGCGGCTGCGCCGGGAGACCGGCATGCCGATCCACATCGCGGAGAACCCGCTCGACTCGGTGGCGCTCGGCGCCGGCAAGTGCGTCGAGGAGTTCGAGGCGCTGCAGCAGGTCCTCGACGCGCAGCCGCGTCGTTAAGCATCCCAACTGAACAAGACTCAGCTGACGGACACTCAGCACGAAGGGGCAGCACCAGCACCGTGAGGGACACCCGAGAGAGCCGACTGCTGCTGGTCTTGCTGGTCGCCGTCGCCTTCGCGCTGATCACCGTGGACATCAAGGGCGGCGAGTCCTCGCCGCTCGGCGGGGCCCGGCGGGCCGCCGCCTCGGTGCTCGGCCCGGTGGAGAACGTCGCGGCCGGTGCCGTCGACCCGGTCGCCGGGTACATCCGGGCGATCCGCGACGCCGGCACCCACCAGCAGCGCCTGGACCAGATCACCCGCGAGAACACCGAGCTGCGGCAGAAGCTGGCGTCCTCGGACGCCGCGGTCGGCCGCACCAAGCAGCTCGACGAGCTGCTGCGCACCGCGGGCTCCGGCGGCTACACCATCAAGGCCGCCCAGGTGATCGCGATCGGCGCCGCCCAGGGCTTCTCCTGGACCATCACCATCGACGCCGGCAGCGACGACGGCCTGACCCGCGACATGACCGTGATCGACGGCCAGGGCCTGGTCGGCCGGGTCACCACCGTCGCGCCGACCACCGCCACCGTGCTGCTCGCCTCCGACCCCGGCTTCACCGCCGGCGTCCGGCTGGAGGGCAGCGACGAGATCGGCTTCGCCGCCGGACAGGGCACCGCCCCGATGAAGATCCAGCTGCTGAACGGCCGCGCCCAGGTCAAGCCCGGCGACCGGCTGGTCACCTTCGGCTCGCACAGCGGCCGCCCGTTCGTGCCGGGCGTCCCGGTCGGCACGGTCAGCGAGGTCCAGGCCACCCCGGGCCAGCTCACCAAGACCATCCTGGTCCAGCCGTACGTGCAGTTCACCCGCCTCGACCTGGTCGGCGTGGTGGTCGTCCCGCCGCGCACCGACCCGCGGGACGCCGTGCTGCCGCCCGTGCCCGCCGCGTCCGCCGCCAGCAACCCGCAGGCGCCGATCGCCGCCGTACCGCCCACCACCGGGGGACACTGATGCCGCGTCTGAACCGGATCCTGCTCTCCGCCGTCCTGCTGCTGGTCGCCCTGGTGCTCCAGGTCAGCGTGCTGGGCCGGCTCCAACTGCCCGGCGCCACCCCGGACCTGCTGATGCTGGTGGTGGTCGGCCTGGCCCTGGTCTACGGCCCGAAGGGCGGCTGCCTGGTCGGCTTCGGCGCCGGCCTGCTCGCCGACTTCGCCCCGCCGTCCGACCACGCGATCGGCCGCTACGCCCTGGTGCTCTGCCTGGTCGGCTACGCCGCCGGCCTGCTCAAGCCGGACGGCGGCCGGCAGCGCTCCGCGCTCAGCGCGCTCGCCGTGGTGGCCGGCGCCGCGGTGGTCTCCACCCTGCTGTACGCCGCGGTCGGCGCCCTGGTCGGCGACACCGCCGCCCGGCACGTCGGCCTCACCGGGCTGGTGATCAGCGCGCTGCTCTACGACGTGCTGCTGGCCCCGTTCACGGTCCCGCTGGTGATGCTGCTGGCCCGCCGCTTCGACGGCGACCGGGTGGTCAACGAATCGGCGCGCGGCGCCGACGGCGGCTCCGGCCTCGGCTCGCTGGGCCGCTACCGGACCACCCGCGAGGCCTCGCCCATGCCCACCTACAAGAAGAAGCGCGCGCTCGGCCTCGCCAAGCGCCCCTGAGCCGGGACGGAGCCCCGCGCAACGTGAGTAACATCCCCGAGACCGGCCGGACCCAGCGGGTGACGATCCGTCTGGTGGTGCTCCAGGTGCTGGTGCTGTCGCTGCTCGCCACCCTCGGCGGCCGGCTGTGGTACCTGCAGGTCCGCAACGGCAAGGAGTTCACCGCCCAGGCCCAGGGCAACCACATCCGCGAGGTGGTGGAGCCCGCCGTCCGCGGCGAGATCCTGGACGCCTCCGGACGCATCCTGGCCGGCAACGAGACCAAGCTGGTGGTGTCGGTCTCCCGCACCTCGCTGCTGCAGCAGAAGGACCACGGCAAGGCCGTGCTGACCCGGCTGGCGGAGGTCCTCGGCGTGCCCGCCGACGACGTGCGCAACAAGGTCCGCCTGTGCGACGCCAAGACGCCGCAGCCGTGCTGGAACGGCTCGCCCTACCAGCCGATCCCGGTCACCCAGCAGGCCACCACGCAGCAGGCGATGCAGATAATGGAACGCCGCGAGGACTTCCCCGGCGTCACCGCCCAGCCCACCGCGACCCGCCGCTACACCGGCGTCGAGGGCGCCAGCGCCGCGCAGATCCTCGGCTACCTGTCGCCGGTCACCGACGACGAGGTCACCAAGACCGCCGACAAGACCGGCCGCGAGCGCCGGCTGCCCTCCGACCAGATCGGCCGGGCCGGCCTGGAGTCGGTCTACGACGACGACCTGCGCGGCACCACCGGCGTCGACCGGCTGGAGGTCGACAACCTCGGCCGGGTGATCGGCAGCGCCGGCACCACCCCCGCGCAGTCCGGCAACAACCTGGTCACCTCGATCGACGCCCGGGTGCAGAAGGTGGTCGAGGACCAGCTGGCGCAGGCGATGGCCGAAGCCCGCAAGGTGTACGACAAGGAGACCCAGAAGAACTACGAGGCCGACTCCGGCGCGGCCGTCGTCATGGACGTGCACACCGGCCGGATCGTCGCGATGGCCAGCGCCCCCACCTACGACCCCAACCTGTGGGTCGGCGGCATCTCCGCCAAGGACTACCAGGCGCTGAACAGCAAGGACTCCAACTACCCGCTGATCAACCGGGCCATACAGGGTCAGTCCGCGCCCGGCTCCACCTTCAAGGTGATCTCCACGACCGCCGCCGTGCAGGCCGGGTACTCCCTGAACGGGCACTACCCGTGCCCCAAGTCGCTGACCATCGGCGGCCGCGAGTTCAAGAACTTCGAGTCCGAGAGCTTCGGTGACATCTCGCTGGAGAAGGCCCTGGAGGTCTCCTGCGACACCGTCTTCTACGGCCTGGCCTACGACCAGTGGATGAAGGACGGCGGTCTCAAGCCCAAGAAGGACGCCGGCGACTGGTTCTTCAAGACCGCCCACCAGTTCGGCCTGGGCGCCAAGACCGGCATCGACCTGCCGGGCGAGGTGACCGGCCGGGTGCCCGACCGGCAGTGGAAGCAGTCGTACTACGACGCCATGAAGCAGTCCTGGTGCGACCAGGCGGCCAAGGGCGGCCACGAGTACGCCGACGAGATCGCCCGCGAGAACTGCGCCGACGGCAACCAGATGCGCGCCGGTGACATGGTCAACTTCGCCATCGGCCAGGGCGACACCCTGGTCACCCCGCTGCAGATGGCCCGGGTCTACGCGGCGCTCGCCAACGGCGGCACGCTGTACCGGCCCACCATCGGCAAGGCGGTCGTCAGCCCCAGCGGCGCGCTGGTGCGCGACATCGCCCCGCACGAGGACGGCAAGATCCCCGCCCAGGGCCAGCTGCTGCAGTACATCGACCAGGCCACCGCCGGCGTCATCACCAGCGGCACCGCCGCCTGGAAGTTCACCGGCGCGGGCTGGCCGCAGGGCAAGATCGAGCTGCACGCCAAGACCGGCACCGCCGAGGTCGCCGGCAAGCAGACCACCTCCTGGCTGACCACCTACAGCAAGGACTACGCGGTGGTCATGACGATCAGTCAGGGCGGCACCGGCTCCGGCGGCTCCGGCGACTCGGTGCGCCGGATCTACCAGGCGCTGTACGGCGTCGACGACAAGGGCAACATCGACAACGCCAAGGCGCTGCTCCCGCAGCCGCAGGCACAGCTGCCCAAGTTCAACCCGGACGGCACCGCGATCATCCAGGCCGCGTACACCTACGAGACCGGCGCGACCTTCCTCGACCCGGCCCCGCCGGCCGGCGCCGACGCCCCCGCCACCGTGCTGCTGGCCGCCGTCGAACCCACCCGCACCGGGTACGGAAGGGGCAGGGCATGACCTCCTACGGCTCGTACCGCACCGTCCGGCTCGCCCCCCGGCGCAACTCCTTCGCCAAGGTGATGGCCAAGGACTCCCCGCTGCGCCGGCTCGACTGGATCATGATCCTGGCGGCGCTCGGGCTGTCCCTGATCGGCTCGATGCTGGTCTGGTCCGCCACCCGCGGCCGCGACCAGCTCACCCACGGCGACCCGCAGTACTTCCTGTACCGGCACCTGACCAACCTGCTGATCGGCGTCGCGCTGTGCACGGTGGTCGTGGTGGCCGGCACCCGGCGGCTGCGCACGGTGGTGCCGTTCGTCTACCTGGCCGTGGTGCTGATGCTGTTCGCGGTGCTCAGCCCGCTCGGCTCGACCATCAACGGCGCGCACTCCTGGATCCAGTTCGGCGGCGGCTTCTCCATCCAGCCCGCCGAGTTCGCCAAGCTGGCGATCGTGCTGGGGATGTCCGTGGTGCTCTCCGCCCGGGTCGACGCCGGCGAACGCGAGTTCCCCACCGGCCGCAGCGTGCTGCAGGCGCTCGGCCTCGCCGCCTTCCCGATGGCCGTGGTCATGCTGATGCCGGACCTCGGCTCGGTGATGGTGATGGCGGTCGTCGTGCTCGGCGTGCTGCTCGCCTCCGGCGCCTCCAACAAGTGGGTGTTCGGCCTGCTCGGCGGCGGCGCGGCCGGGGCGCTGGCGATCTGGCAGCTCGGGGTGCTCAGCAAGTACCAGGTCGACCGGTTCGCGGCCTTCGCCAACCCCGCGCTCGACCCGGCCGGCGTCGGCTACAACACCGCCCAGGCCCGGATCGCCATCGGCTCCGGCGGCCTCACCGGCATGGGCCTGTTCCACGGCACCCAGACCACCGGCCAGTTCGTCCCCGAGCAGCAGACCGACTTCGTGTTCAGCGTGGCCGGCGAGGAACTCGGCTTCGTCGGCGGCCTGGTGATGATCGGCCTGCTCGGCGTCATCCTCTGGCGCGCCTGCCGGATAGCGCGCCAGGCCACCGACCTGTACGGCACGATCCTGGCCGCGGGCGTGGTCACCTGGTTCGCCTTCCAGGCCTTCGAGAACATCGGGATGAACCTCGGCATCATGCCGGTGGCGGGCATCCCGCTGCCCTTCGTCTCCTACGGCGGCTCGTCGATGTTCGCGGTCTGGATCGCCGTCGGACTGCTCCAGTCGGTCCGCTCCCAGCGGCCGATAGGGATCTAGGCGATCGGGATCCGGGCCTGCGCGCGGAAACGGTGACCCTCGGGGCTCGGCTACCCTGAAGGGTCACCTCGTTTTCTGCCGTAAAGGTCCTTGCGCATGACTGTCGAATCGGTCTTCCCACGCCTGGAGGCCCTCCTCCCGCACGTCCAGAAGCCGATCCAGTACGTCGGTGGCGAGCTCAACTCGACCGTCAAGGACTGGGATTCCTGTGACGTGCGGTGGGCGCTGATGTACCCGGACGCCTACGAGGTCGGGCTGCCCAACCAGGGCACGATGATCCTCTACGAGGTGCTCAACGAGCGCGAGGGCGTGCTCGCCGAGCGCAGCTACAGCGTCTGGCCCGACCTGGAAGCGCTGATGCGCGAGCACGGCGTCCCGCAGTTCACCGTGGACGCGCACCGCCCGATCAAGGCCTTCGACGTCTTCGGGCTGTCGTTCTCCACCGAGCTCGGCTACACCAACATGCTGACCGCGCTCGACCTCGCGGGCATCCCGCTGCTCGCCGCGGACCGCACCATGGACGACCCGGTGGTGCTGGCCGGCGGGCACGCCGCGTTCAACCCCGAGCCGATCGCCGACTTCATCGACGCCGCCGTGATCGGCGACGGCGAGCAGGCCGTGCTCGACATCACCGACATCGTCCGCGCCTGGAAGGCCGAGGGCCGCCCCGGCGGTCGCGACGAACTGCTGCTGCGCCTGGCGAAGACCGGCGGGGTGTACATCCCGCGCTTCTACGACGTCGAGTACCTGCCGGACGGCCGGATCGGCCGCGTGGTGCCCAACCGCCCCGGCGTCCCGTGGCGGGTCTCCAAGCACACCGTCATGGACCTCGACGAGTGGCCCTACCCCAAGCAGCCGCTGGTCCCGCTCGCCGAGACCGTGCACGAGCGGATGTCGGTGGAGATCTTCCGCGGCTGCACCCGCGGCTGCCGCTTCTGCCAGGCCGGCATGATCACGCGCCCCGTGCGGGAGCGAAGCATCACCGGCATCGGCGAGATGGTCGAGGCGGGCCTGAAGGCCACCGGCTTCGAGGAGGTCGGCCTGCTCTCGCTGTCCTCCGCCGACCACTCCGAGATCGCCGACATCACCAAGGGCCTGGCCGACCGCTACGCCGCGGACAAGGTCGGCCTGTCGCTGCCCTCCACCCGGGTCGACGCCTTCAACATCGACCTCGCCAACGAGCTCTCCCGCAACGGCCGCCGCTCCGGCCTGACCTTCGCCCCCGAAGGCGGCTCCGAGCGGATCCGCAAGGTCATCAACAAGATGGTGTCCGAGGAGGACCTCATCAACACGGTGGCCACCGCGTACGGCAACGGCTGGCGCCAGGTGAAGCTGTACTTCATGTGCGGCCTGCCCACCGAGACCGACGAGGACGTGCTGCAGATCGGCGAGATGGCGAAGAACGTCATCGCCAAGGGCCGCGAGGTCACCGGCACCAACGACATCCGCTGCACCGTCTCCATCGGCGGCTTCGTGCCCAAGCCGCACACCCCGTTCCAGTGGGCGCCGCAGCTGTCCGCCGAGGCGACCGACGAGCGGCTGGCCAAGCTCCGCGACTCGATCCGCGGTGACCGCAAGTACGGCAAGAACATCGGCTTCCGCTACCACGACGGCAAGCCCGGCATCGTCGAGGGCCTGCTCTCCCGCGGCGACCGCCGGCTCGGCGCCGTGATCCGCGCCGTCTACGAGGACGGCGGCCGGTTCGACGGCTGGCGCGAGCACTTCTCCTACGACCGCTGGATGGCGTCCGCCGCCAAGGGCCTGACCGGCACCGGCGTCGACGTCGACTGGTACACCACCCGCGAGCGCACCTACGAGGAGGTCCTGCCCTGGGACCACCTCGACAGCGGCCTCGACAAGGACTGGCTGTGGGAGGACTGGCAGGACGCCCTCGAGGAGGTCGAGGTCGAGGACTGCCGCTGGACCCCGTGCTTCGACTGCGGCGTCTGCCCGCAGATGGACACCCACATCCAGGTCGGCCCGACCGGCAAGAAGCTCCTCCCGCTGACGGTCGTCAACAGCTGACACCCCCTCACCTCGAACGCCCCCGGCGCACCCCCTGCGCCGGGGGCGTTCGCGTGCCGTACCATCGCCCGATCGGTCGACGGGGGAGTGACGGTGGGTCAGGAGTCGCAGGGGTGCCTGGTCGCGGTGGTGCGGCCGGTCGTGGTCGCCGTGGTGGTGCCGGTGCGGCTGCTGTGGGAGCTGGCCGTGCTGGTCGGCCGGGGGCTCTGGTGGCTGCTCGAGCGGGTGGTGGGGCGACCGCTGGACCTGCTGTGGCGGTACGTGCTGGCACCGCTGGGGAACTGGCTGATCGTCATACCGCTGCGCTGGCTGCTGCGCTGGGTGGTGGTGCCCCTCGCGCAGTGGCTGTGGCGCTACGTGCTGGCCCCGCTCGGACGCGTGCTGCGCGCGGTCGCGGTGCGGGTCGCGAAGGTGGTGCGCCGGCTGTGGCACCGGGTCGCGGTGCCGATCGGGCGGGTGCTGTACCACCTGCTGTGGGTTCCGCTGCGGTGGCTGTGGCGGACGCTGCTGTTCCCGGTGCTGCGCGCGCTGTGGCTGGCGTTCCTGTGGTCGTGGCGGATCGGCGGCCGGATCTGGCGCTTCACCGTGGTGCGGCCCTGCCGCTGGGTGCGCCGGGAGGTCTGGTGGCCGGTCAGGGCGGAGATCCGCCGGGTGGCCCGGGAGGTACGGCGGACGCTGCTGGGCTGAACCAGCGCGTACCCTGGTGACGACAGAGTCCGGCCGGAGCCGCAACCGGCGTGAGGCCGGACGGGGACAACTGACGAAGGACTGAGCTCCCTGGCACGCCGCACGCCCGACGGTCCGCCGCCCGCGCCGACGGTGCAGCGCATCCGTCTCCGCTACACCAAGCGCGGTCGTCTGCGCTTCACCAGCCACCGGGACTTCCAGCGGGCGTTCGAGCGCGCGCTCCGCCGCTCGGCCGTCCCGATGGCCTACTCCGCGGGCTTCACCCCGCACCCCAAGGTCTCCTACGCGAACGCCGCCCCGACCGGCACCGCCAGCGAGGCCGAGTACCTGGAGATCGGCCTCGCCGAGACCCGCGACCCCGAGGCGCTGCGCCGCCAGCTGGACGAGTCGCTGCCGCCCGGCCTGGACATCACCGACGCCGTCGAGGTCCGCACCGCCAACTTCGTGGAGCGCCTGGAGGCCTCCGAATGGCTGCTGCGCCTGCCCGGCGTCGAGCCCGCCGAGGCCGAGAAGGCCGCCGCGGTGTTCCTCGCCGCCGACGCGGTCGAGGTGCAGCGGATGACCAAGAACGGCCTGCGCACCTTCGACGCGCGCGCCGCGGTCGCCGCCATGGAACTCCTCCCCGAGGGCTCCGTGCAGGTCGGGATCGGTGACGACACCGGCGCGGACGGTGCAGACGATGTTCGCAATGGCGCTCCCTGTGCGATACTGCGCCTGGTAGTACGACACGCCACACCCGCCGTACGACCCGACGACGTATTGTCCGGTCTCCGTTCGACGGCCGACCTCGCGCCGCCGGTCCCCGCAGAGGTGACCAGGCTGGCGCAGGGGCCGCTCGACGAGCAGACCGGCACGGTGACCGACCCGCTGGCGCTCGACCGCGCCGCGGCCGAGGCCGGCCGCTAGGCCGACCTGCCGCGCGCAACCGCCGTCCGCCGAGTGGGCGGGAGCGCAGGCACGGAGCACACCTCCGCGCCTGCGGCTCCCCGGCCCCCGCGGCTCCCCAGGGGAGCGAGCGTCGTCGCGCGCAGGCCCGGCCACCCCTCGGCCCGGCCCTTGAAAACTGAGAAGACTGGTCAGACCAGAAGACTTTTCGACACCCCGCGACGTGCGGGGGTCGAGCGAGACTACGAGCCCCTGTGCGGCCTCGCGTCCGCACGACGGCACCGTGGGAGCCGGACCGCCAGATCGCGGCCGGCTGGTGATTGCGGTGGCACGTCGTGCCCGGATGCGGAGCCCGGGGGCCTGACGGGAGAACCCCCGCATGCTCGAAAACACCGAACCGCAGCCCGCTGCGGCCGACAACAATGACTCCGACGGCACCTCCGCGGCCCCGCCGCGCCGCCGTCGCCGGGCGGTGTCCCGCCCGGCCGGCTCCCCGCAGGGCGCCGCGAGCGAGACCGCCGAGACCGTCGTCCCGGTGACCGCCGCCGAGGCGGAGGAGCCCGCCGCGGCCGAGGCCCCGGCCGAGAAGCCCGTCCGGGCCCGCCGCACCCGCAAGCGTGCGGAGTCCCCGGCCGGCGCGCCGGAGGCTCCCGCCGCGGTCGAGGAGCCGGTCGCCGCCGAGGCCGAGCCCGCCGAGGAGAAGCCCGCTCCCGCCCGCCGTACCCGCAAGCGGGCCTCCGCCCCGGCGCAGACCCCCGCCGCCGTCGAGGAGCCCGTGGAGGCCCCCGTGGCGGTCGAGGAGCCGGCCGCCGAGGCCGAGCCCGTCGACGAGAAGCCGGCCCGCGCCCGCCGGACCCGCAAGCGCGCCTCGGCCCCCGCGCAGACCCCCGCCGCCGTCGAGGAGCCCGTGGCGGTCGAGGAGCCGGTCGAGGAGGAGCCCGAGGAGGCCGAGGCCCCGGCCGCCGTCGAGGCGCCCGCCGCCGAGCCCGAGACGGGCCGGGTCCGCCGCCGCGCGGTCCGCCCGTCCACCGCGATCTTCCAGGCGCCGGTCTTCCAGGAGCCCGCGCCCTTCACCGCCCCGGCCGCCAAGCCCGCCAAGGCCGAGCCCGCGGCGGCGGCCAAGGCCGCTCCGGCCGCCGAGCCGGTCCAGGGCGAGGAGGAGGAGTTCGAGTACAGCGGCGTCGGCCGTCGCCGCCGGGTGCGCACCGCGGTGCGCGTCCAGCAGTCCGCCAGGGCCGCGCAGCCGGCCCGGGCCGCCCAGCCCGCGAAGGCCGCGCAGCCGGTCAAGGCCGCCCCGCCGGAGCCCGTGGAGGCCCCGGCCGAGGTCGAGGCGCCCGCCGCCGGCCCGGAGGCCGAGACGGAGTGGGAGGAGGACGGTCGCCCGTCCCGCCGTCGCCGTCGCGGTGGCCGCCGTCGCCGCCGCGGTGACGCGGACGACTCGGCCGCCGAGGGTGTCGAGGGCACCGACGCCGAGGGCGAGTCCGACGAGGACGCGCAGGAGGAGCCCGAGGCCCAGGACCACGACGACGACGAGGACGACCTGGCCGCCGGCCTGTCCTCCTCGCGGCGCCGCCGTCGCCGCCGCCGTCGCAGCGGCGACGGTGCCGCCGAGCCGGTGGAGACCACCGAGGACGGCGTGCGCACCGTGGTGAAGGTCCGCGAGCCGCGCCGCCGCTCCGGCGAGCCGTCGTTCGACCCGGACGAGGTGCAGTCCATCAAGGGCTCCACCCGCCTGGAGGCCAAGAAGCAGCGCCGCCGCGAGGGCCGCGAGCTGGGCCGCCGCCGGGTGCCGATCATCACCGAGGCCGAGTTCCTGGCCCGCCGCGAGTCGGTCGAGCGGGTCATGGTGGTCCGTCAGAACGGCGCCCGCACCCAGATCGGCGTGCTCGAGGACGGCGTGCTGGTCGAGCACTACGTCAACAAGGAGCAGGCCACCTCGTACGTCGGCAACGTGTACCTGGGCAAGGTGCAGAACGTGCTGCCGTCGATGGAGGCCGCGTTCGTCGACATCGGCAAGGGCCGCAACGCCGTGCTGTACGCGGGCGAGGTCAACTTCGGCGCGCTCGGCGGGCACAGCGGGCCGCGCCGGATCGAGTCGGTGCTGAAGTCCGGCCAGTCCGTGCTGGTCCAGGTCTCCAAGGACCCGATCGGCCACAAGGGCGCCCGCCTGACCAGCCAGATCTCGCTGCCCGGCCGCTACCTGGTCTACGTGCCCGAGGGCTCGATGACCGGCATCTCCCGCAAGCTGCCGGAGAACGAGCGCGCCCGCCTGAAGCAGATCCTCAAGAAGATCGTCCCGGACGACGCCGGCGTCATCGTGCGCACCGCCGCCGAGGGCGCCAGCGAGGACGAGCTCACCCGCGACGTGCAGCGCCTGCAGCAGCAGTGGGAGGAGATCCAGAAGAAGGCCGCGAGCGGCAACGCCCCGGCGCTGCTGTACGGCGAGCCGGACATGACCGTCCGGGTGGTCCGCGACATCTTCAACGAGGACTTCACCAAGGTCATCGTCTCCGGCGCGGATGCCTGGAGCACCATCCACGAGTACGTGTCCAACGTGGCCCCGGACCTCACCGAGCGCCTGCAGCGGTGGACCTCGGACGTCGACGTGTTCGCCACGTACCGGATCGACGAGCAGCTGATGAAGGCACTGGACCGCAAGGTCTGGCTGCCCTCGGGCGGTTCGCTGGTGATCGACCGGACCGAGGCGATGGTCGTGGTCGACGTCAACACCGGCAAGTTCGTCGGCCAGGGCGGCAACCTCGAGGAGACCGTCACCCGCAACAACATCGAGGCGGCCGAGGAGATCGTCCGCCAGCTGCGGCTGCGCGACCTCGGCGGCATCATCGTGATCGACTTCATCGACATGGTCCTGGAGTCCAACCGCGACCTGGTGCTGCGCCGCCTGCTGGAGTGCCTGGGCCGGGACCGCACCAAGCACCAGGTGGCCGAGGTCACCTCGCTCGGCCTGGTCCAGATGACCCGCAAGCGGGTCGGCCAGGGCCTGCTGGAGTCCTTCTCCGAGCCCTGCGTGCACTGCAACGGCCGCGGCGTGATCGTCCACATGGACCAGCCGCACAGCCACGGCGGCGGCTCCAACGCCGCTGCCGCCGCCACCGCGGGCGAGGGCGGCGGCAAGCGCCGCCGCCGGGGCCGCGGGGGCGCCGGGCAGGGCGAGGCGGAGGCGGCGGAGACCGTGGAGACGGTCGAGACCGAGCTGTTCGAGGCCGAGCCGGTGGAGGCCGAGGAGGCCGCGGAGGCGGTCGAGGCGGTCGAGGCCGAGCCGGTGGTCGAGGAGGCCGTCGAGGAGCGGGTCAGCCTGGTGGAGATCCCGCCGGCCGCGCCCGCGACCGGTGGCCGCACCCGCCGCCGCGCGGTCCGCAAGGCCACCGCGCCGGCCGGCACTGCCGGCGACGCCGAGATCGTGGTGCTGCAGGCCCGGGCCGAGGCCGCGATGGAGGCCGCGCTGAGCGCCGCCGAGGCGGCCGGCAAGGTCGTCGAGCCGGCCGCGGAGGCCGGCGAGGCTGTCGAGGTCGTCGAGGTCGCCGCTGCGGAGGAGCCCGAGGTCGCGGCCGAGGCCGAGGCCGAGGAGCCCGCCGTCGAGGAGGAGGCCGCGCCGAAGAAGCGCGCCGCCCGCAAGACGGCCGCCAAGACGACCGCCGCGAAGAAGACGGCCGCGAAGAAGACCGTCGCGGCGAAGAAGACCACCGCCCGCAAGACCGCCACCAAGCGGAGCAGCGCGGCGGCCAAGAAGGCCGCGGCCGCCGAGGGTGACGGCGCCGCAGAGTGAGCCCCGGGGCCGGGACCGCCGCCGTATCGGTGGAGGTCCCGGCCCTCGGTAGGGCCCGGTTTGCCCCTGGGTGGACAGGTCCGTATTCTTGACCCTCGGCGTGTTGACGCCACGCTCCAGAGCACCTCACCTCCCGGGTGGACGCCGCTTCCGGCGTTCCGGGGGAGGCCGCTTGTGTCCATACCCAGGTGGCTGGCATCCGGAGTTCCGACCGAGTTTAGGAAAGCAGGTACCGCATGTACGCGATCGTTCGCGCCGGCGGCCGCCAGCACAAGGTCGCCGTCGGCGACGTGCTGGAGATCGACCGCATTGACGCCAAGCCGGGTGACTCGGTCGAGCTCTCGACCATCCTGATCGTCGACGGTGAGTCCATCACCTCCGACCCGTGGGTGCTCGGCGGCGTGAAGGCGCACGCCGAGGTCGTCGACCAGACCAAGGGCGACAAGATCGTCATCCTGCGCTACAAGAACAAGACCGGCTACCGCCGTCGTCAGGGCCACCGCCAGAAGCACACCGCGGTGCGCATCACCAGCATCGACTCGGTCAGCAAGTAATCACTTACTGCGGTCTTCCTTAGAAAGGGGATAGCCAGATGGCACACAAGAAGGGTGCGAGTTCCACTCGCAACGGTCGTGACTCGAACGCTCAGCGCCTTGGCGTGAAGCGCTTCGGCGGTCAGGTCGTCTCCGCCGGCGAGATCATCGTCCGCCAGCGCGGCACCCACTTCCACCCGGGTGCGAACGTCGGCCGTGGCGGCGACGACACCCTGTTCGCGCTGACCGCCGGTGCCGTGGAGTTCGGCAACCGTCGCGGCCGCAAGGTCGTCAACATCGTGGCCGTCGAGGCCTGAGTCCGTACAGACTCGCTGTGAAGGGTGGGCCGGGATGATCCGGCTCACCCTTCATGCTTTATCGCAGGAACACTTTTTTCTTCGCACGGGAGGCACACCTCATGACCACCTTCGTGGACCGCGTCGAACTGCACGTCGCCGCGGGTAACGGAGGCCACGGCTGCGCCTCCGTGCACCGGGAGAAGTTCAAGCCGCTGGGAGGCCCCGACGGGGGCAACGGCGGCGAGGGCGGCTCGGTGACGCTCGTCGTCGACTCCCAGATCACCACGCTGCTCGAGTACCACCACTCGCCCAAGCGCAAGGCCACCAACGGCAAGCCGGGCGCGGGCGGCCACCGCACCGGCGCGGAGGGCCAGGACCTGGTGCTGCCCGTCCCGGACGGCACCGTGGTGCTCGACCGCAAGGGCAACGTGCTGGCCGACCTGGTCGGCCACGGCACCAGCTTCGTCGCCGCCCAGGGCGGCCGCGGCGGCCTCGGCAACGCGGCGCTCGCCTCGGCCCGCCGCAAGGCCCCGGGCTTCGCGCTGCTCGGCGAGCCCGGCGAGGCCCGCGACATCGTGATGGAGCTGAAGTCCGTCGCCGACGTCGCGCTGGTCGGCTACCCGAGCGCGGGCAAGTCCTCGCTGATCTCGGTGCTGTCCGCCGCCAAGCCGAAGATCGCCGACTACCCGTTCACCACGCTGATCCCCAACCTCGGTGTGGTGACCGCGGGTTCGACCGTCTACACGATCGCCGACGTGCCCGGCCTGATCCCCGGCGCCAGCCAGGGCAAGGGCCTCGGCCTGGAGTTCCTGCGACACGTCGAGCGCTGCGAGGTGCTGGTGCACGTGCTGGACTGCGCCACCCTGGAGCCCGGTCGCGACCCGCTCACCGACCTGGAGACCATCGAGGACGAGCTCGCCCAGTACGGCGGCCTGGAGGACCGGCCGCGGCTGGTCGCGCTGAACAAGGTCGACGTCCCGGACGGGCAGGACATCGCCGACCTGACCCGCGCCTCGCTGGAGGAGCGCGGCTACCGGGTCTTCGAGGTCTCCGCGCTCGCCCACAAGGGCCTGCGCGAACTCTCCTTCGCGCTGGCCGAGATCGTCTCCGAGGCGCGCGCCGCCAAGCCGGTCGAGGAGTCCACCCGGGTCGTGATCCGTCCGCAGGCGGTGGACGACGCCGGCTTCACCATCGAGGAGGAGGACGGCGCGTACCGCATCCGCGGCGTCAAGCCCGAACGGTGGGTCCGGCAGACCGACTTCGCCAACGACGAGGCGGTCGGCTACCTCGCCGACCGGCTCGCCCGGCTCGGCGTCGAGCAGGAGCTCTGGAAGATCGGCGCGCAGGAGGGCGACACCGTCATCATCGGCCCCGACGACAACGCCGTGGTCTTCGACTGGGAGCCCACCATGGCCGCCGGCGCGGAGATGCTCGGCCGCCGCGGCGAGGACCACCGCCTGGAGAGCCAGCGTCCGGCCGTCGACCGCCGCCGCGAGCGCCAGCGCGGCCGCGACGCCGCGGAGCAGGAGTACCTCGACTTCGAGGCGCTCTCCTCGGGTCGGGAGCAGCTGGAGCAGTAGCAGCCGCGCACCGGGACGCGCACCGCAGGCCACCGGGCCGCGGTGCGCGTTCGGCGTTCCTGGACGGATTTCGTGCTCGGCTCGCCGACTGGCTACATTGCGGGCGTACCAGCGTCGCGTCGGAAGGGTCCCACTGATGGTGGATCAGTTGCTCCGCGAAGAGGTCGTTTCGGCGCGGCGGATCGTGGTGAAGGTCGGCTCCTCGTCGCTGACCACCGCGGCCGGCGGCCTGGACGCGGACCGGGTCGACGCGCTGGTGGACACGCTGGCGAAGGCCCGGGCGGGGGCGACGGCGCCGGAGATCGTGCTGGTGTCCTCGGGCGCGATCGCGGCCGGCCTGGCGCCGCTCGGACTGGAGCGCCGACCCAAGGACCTGGCCCGCCAGCAGGCCGCGGCCAGTGTCGGCCAGGGCCTGCTGGTGGCCCGCTACACGGCCTCGTTCGCGCGCTACGGGGTGCGGGTCGGCCAGGTGCTGCTGACCGCCGAGGACGCCAGCCGGCGGGCGCACTACCGCAACGCGTACCGGACGCTGGACCAGCTGCTGGTGATGGGCGCGATGCCGATCGTCAACGAGAACGACACGGTGGCCACCGCCGAGATCCGGTTCGGCGACAACGACCGGCTGGCGGCGCTGGTGGCGCACCTGGTGCGGGCCGACCTGCTGGTGCTGCTCTCCGACGTGGACGGCCTGTACGACGGCGACCCGAGCAAGCCCGGCAGCAGCCGGATCGCGGTGGTGGACGGCCCGCAGGACCTGGCGGGCGTGGAGATCGGCAGCGCGGGCAAGGCGGGCGTCGGCACCGGCGGCATGGTGACCAAGGTGGAGGCGGCCCGGATCGCCACCGGCGCGGGCATCCCGGTGGTGCTCACCGCGGCCAGCCACGCGGCCGACGCGCTGGCCGGCCGGCCCACCGGCACGCTGTTCCGCAAGACCGGCAGCCGCTCGGCGGACCGGCTGCTGTGGCTGGAGCACGCCTCCTCGCCGCGCGGCGCGCTGACCCTCGACGACGGTGCGGTGGCCGCGGTGGTGCACGGCGGCAAGTCGCTGCTGCCGGCCGGAGTGACCCGGGTGGAGGGGGAGTTCGTCGCGGGTGATCCCGTCGACCTTCTTGGCGAAAACGGTCACATCGTCGCCCGCGGACTGGTCAACTTTGATGCGAGGGAGTTGCCCCGTCTGCTCGGCCGGTCCACCCGAGAACTGGCCCAGGAGCTCGGTGCCGCGTACGAACGTGAGGTCGTCCACCGGGACGACCTGGTGGTACTGCGCGCCTGAGCACGGGCGGCGGGGCCGGTACGGGGGGTGGGAGCAGCGGGTCGGGGGGCCCGCGCGACACGCTGAACAGGAGGCCGCCGGTGGGACGCAGGCGGGAGGAAGCGCTGCCCGGGCAGCAGCGGACGGAGCGCCGGCTCACCAGCATCGAGGGCGGCCGGAGCGACGAGGACCCGAACCCGGGCGTCGTGGAACCGGAGCAGGGCCGGCTCTGGCACGTGGTGCTGAGCGTGGCCGGGGCGGCGTCCCCGCTGCCCGAGCTGCGGGCCGGGCTGGAGAAGCTGGCGCACGACCACTCCTTCTTCCTGACGGCCCGTTACGCGGCCGACCACGCCGAGATCCGCTACTGGGAGCAGGCCCGCGACCTGCACGACGCCGCGGCGATCGCGCTGCGGCTGTGGGGCGAGCACAAGGTGAGCGCGAAGCTGCCGGCCTGGGAGATCGTCGGCCTCGAGGTGGTGGACCGGCCGACCTACCACAAGCGGGTCGCGGAGGGCTTCGGCGATCCGCCGCCGCAGCTCGGCGGCGTGCACCCGTACTGACCTCCGGCGGTACGTCTCAGCGGGCGAAATGTGCGGCGGGACGGGACCGGCTTCTCGCTAGGCTGGGCGCATGAGCGACCTCACCGCCACCGCCGACAGCCCCGTCCTCGCCGCCGCGCGCCGTGCCCGGGAGGCGGCCGCCGTCCTGGCGCCAGTGCCGCGGTCGGTGAAGGACGCCGCGCTGCTGGCGATCGCGGAGGCGCTGGTCGCCCGCGCCGGGGAGATCACCGCGGCCAACGCGCAGGACGTCGCCCGGGCCCGCGAGGCGGGCACCGCGGAGTCGGTGATCGACCGGCTGACGCTCACTCAGGACCGGATCGCCGCGATCGCCGCCGACGTGCGCAGCGTGGTCGGCCTGCCCGACCCGGTCGGCGAGGTGGTGCGCGGCTACACCCTGCCGAACGGTCTGGACGTCCGCCAGGTGCGGGTCCCGCTCGGCGTGGTCGGCATCATCTACGAGGCCCGGCCGAACGTGACGGTGGACGCCGCGGCGCTCTGCCTGAAGTCCGGCAACGCGGTGCTGCTGCGCGGCTCCGCCTCCGCGTACCGCTCCAACACCGCGCTGGTCGAGGTGCTGCGCGCGGCGGTCGCCGGGGCCGGCCTGCCGGCCGACGTGATCCAGCTGGTGCCGGGCGAGAGCCGCGAGTCGGTGCAGGAGCTGATGCGCGCCCGCGGCCTGGTGGACGTGCTGATCCCGCGAGGCGGCGCCGCGCTGATCCGCACCGTGGTGGAGGGATCGACCGTCCCGGTGATCGAGACCGGCACCGGCAACTGCCACGTGTACGTGGATGCGCAGACCGACCTGGCGATGGCCGTCGGCGTGCTGCTGAACTCCAAGGCGCAGCGGGTCAGCGTCTGCAACGCCGCGGAGACCCTGCTGGTGCACCAGGACGTCGCCGACGCCTTCCTGCCGCTCGCGCTGGCCGCGCTGGCCGAGGCCGGGGTGACGGTGCACGGCGACGAGGCGGTGCTGAAGGCCGCCGAGGGCAGCGCGGTGACGGCCGTGCCGGCCACCGAGGAGGACTGGGAGACCGAGTACCTCTCGCTGGACCTGGCGGCCGCGGTGGTGCCCTCGCTGGAGGCGGCGGTGGACCACATCCGGCGCTACTCCTCCGGTCACACCGAGGCGATCGTCACCACCTCGCAGGCCGCCGCCCGCCGCTTCACGCAGCTGGTGGACTCCACCACGGTGGCCGTCAACGCCTCGACCCGGTTCACCGACGGGGGTGAGTTCGGCTTCGGCGCGGAGATCGGCATCTCCACCCAGAAGCTGCACGCCCGCGGCCCGATGGGCCTGCCCGAGCTGACCAGCACCAAGTACATCGTCACCGGTGACGGCCACGTCCGCGGCGAGGCCCGGCAGACGGTCGGCGGCTGACCGGCCGACACCCCGTCGGACGCTTCCGCGGTCCGATCGGCGCGACCCACAGACAAAAGCCCGGGCCGGTAATACATTGAATCCGTGGCTGAGGAAGTGGGGGGCTCGCCGTACTCCGACGGCGCCGACCACGGTGGTGCGAACGACGAGTTCGCCGCCGTGGTCTTCGACGAGAGCTTCGTCCGTTCCGCCGCCGTGCGCGAGCCGAGTGCCAGGGAGCGGCAGCTCGCCGCGGCCGAGGCCAGGCTCGAGCCCGAGCAGGGCGGGTCGGTCCGGGGCCATGAGCTCGTGTCCGGGAGCGACGGCCTGCCGCTGGAGCTGCGGCCGCTGCCCGGCGGGCTGGACGAGGACTGCTTCTACCCGGACCCGTGGTCCGGCCGCGAGCGGGTGCGACGCCGCTCCCGGTGGGGCCGGATGCGCGGCTTCGACCCGCTGCGCGGCGGGCAGGTCGCCCAGCAGCGCTGGCACCGGCCGGTGGCCTGGGTGCTGGCCGTGGTGATGGGCGTCGGTGTGGTCGCGCTGGCGGTCGCCGCGGTCTACCGGGGCGTCGGCGGGGCGGCCGGTTCGCCGGCGCGGCCGCAGTCCGGCAGCAGCAGCCCGGGCGCGGCGCCCACTCACGTGGAGCCGTCGATGGTCCCGTTGCCGGTGGGCTGAGCCGCGCTGCTGGGCGCTGTCGTGCAGCCGTTACGCGCGGCCCCTCGTACCGGACGGCAGGCGCGTCTACCCTGGTGCTATGGGTGACCCGCGCGAGCCTCCCGAGGGCGGGCCCGAGGGCGGTTCCAACGAGGACGAGTTCCGGTCCGTCGTCTTCGACGAATCGTTCGTAAAGGCTGCCCGGATCCAGGAGCTGTCGGCGCGCGAGCGGCTCAGCGGCGCGTTCGGCCGTGCCACCCGGCCGCGCGGCTGGGGCTGGTTCGGCTCGCTGCCGCGCCAGGCGGTGGCCCTGCTGCTCCTGGTCGTGGTGGCGTTCGGCGCGGCCGTGTACTTCGGCATCAGCTCCCCGCACCGGCAGGTCTCCCCGCCCAGCGGCAACCAGCTCACCGTCAGCCTGACCGCGCTCGCCCCGGCCGGCGTGGTCGCGGCGGTCGCCGACCCGGCCAACCCGTTCGCGGGGCTGCCGCCGGGCTACGCGGACGGCACCGCGGGCCTCGGCGTGCCGGCCGCCGCGGCGACCTCACACTTCACCAAGTCCGAGGTGACCCGCGCGCTCGGCACCGTCGAGCAGTACCTGGCGGTCTCCTCGCTCAGCCCCGCCACGGTCGGGCAGAGCGAGACCGGGCAGGCCCGCCGGCTGGTCACCCCCGGCGAGCAGGCCCAGTACGACGACAGCGTCAACACGCCGCGTGACGATCAGCACCACGCGGCGACCGGCTGGCTGGTCCGGTTCGACCCCGGGCAGATCGCGCTCGCCGGGGACACCGTCAAGGTCGCCGGCAGCGTCCAGGTCGGCGAGGCGGACAGCGGCACCCTGGAGATCGTCGCCGACCACACCTTCGTCTACGCGCTGCGCCCGGCCGGCACCACCAGCGACCCCTCGGTCGGCCTGTACGCGGTGCGCCGGGCGGTGCGCTTCGAGATCGACCGCGCCGACCTGGACACCGGGCGGCTGCGGGTGGTGGACGCCGCGGTGCAGTCCGGGCCGACCAACTGCGGCGTCGCGCAGTCCGACTACCTGCAGCCGGTGCTGGCCACCGCGGCCGGGGTCCGCCCGAGCAGCCCGCCCGCCGTCGACCCGGCCGACCACAGCCGGCCCGCCTGGCAGAGCTGCGGGGTGCTCGGGCCGATCACCGGCTGATCAGCTCTCCGCGGAGCCGTCGGCACCGGTGGAGCCGTGGGACCCGTTCGCGCCGTTCGACGCGGCGCGGGCGGCGCCCGTGAAGGTGTCGCGGAGCTTCCCGCCGACCGTGCCGACCCCGCCCGCCATGTCGCGCAGCAGGCCCATCAGCGGGTCCTTGCTCTCCTTCACCGACTGCGAGTAGGAGTCCGCGGCGGCCTTCCACTGCGCGCCGACCGAGGTGTCCGGGTCGTCGCCGCGGCGCGGGTACGCGCCCGCCAGGATCGACCGGTACTCCTCGCTCTCCGCCCACTTCTTCAGCTTGGCCACCCGCACCACCGCGAACGGGTGGGTCTGCGGCAGCACCTGCAGCAGCTTCAGCACGCCGTCGCGCAGGTCGCCGGCCCGGTCGTACTCCTCGGCCTGCTCCAGGAAGGCGTCGACGTTCATCTCGGCCAGGTTCGCGCCGCCGGCCAGCTTCATCAGCGCCCGCATCGACGCCTGCAGGTCCTGACCCGCCAACAGGCCGGCCCGGTCGCTGGAGAGTTCGGCCTTGCGGAACCACTCCTTGAGCGCGGTGATCACCGCGGTGATCGCCAGGTTGCCCAGCGGCAGCCAACCGAGCCGGGCGGCCAGGTTGGTGAGGATCAGCAGCATGGTGCGGTACACCGCGTGGCCGGACATCGCGTGCCCGACCTCGTGGCCTATCACCGAGCGCAGTTCCTCCTCGTCCAGCAGGTCCACCAGGCCGGTGGTCACCACGATCACCGGGGTGTCCATGCCGATGCACATCGCGTTGACCCGCGGGTCCTGGGTGACGTACAGCTCCGGGACCTTCTCCAGGTCCAGCACGTACGCCGCGTCCCGCACCATGTCGAACAGCTCGGGGAACTGCCGCTCGGAGGCGCGTACCGCGGTGGCCAGGAACATCAGCCGGACGCTGCGCTCGGAGACCAGGCCGGCCAGCTTCTTGAGGATCTCGTCGAACCCGCTGAGCTTGCGCAGCGCGACCAGCGCGGAGCGGTCGGCCGGGTGCTCCCAGGCGCGGGTGGAGATCTCCGGGAACCGCTGCCGGCGGCGGCTCGGTGCGGCGCCCTTGGTCATGTCGGTCATGGTGTGAATGCCCTCCCTGGATCGACGCCGGCACCGGCTCCGTACGGCCGGCCCCCGCTGCTGTCGGATTCAACGTCGCTGTGCCCGAAGTCGTCCCCGCCGCGCGCCGCGCCGACCGGGGGTGCGGGCGGCGCAGGCGGTAAGCGCGACTACCCTGACTGTGACGTACCGAAAAGGAGCCCCGTGATGTCCCCTGCCGACCTGGTCCAGCTCGCCGGACCGATCTCCAACGAATCCGGCCCCGGGCTGTTCCTGCGGATCATCCTGATCGCCTCCTTCGTCGGCGTCGGGCTGCTGGTCTGGGCGCTGGCCCGAGCCTCCCGCGACGGTGCCAAGCGGGACGCCGCGCGCGCGGCCGAGCGCGAGCACGCCGACCAGGGCTGAGCGCCGCGGGCTCACGCGGGGTCAGACGCGGTGGGCCGCCGCGCGGTTGCGTATAGGGCCCCCGTACGATGAGCGCGCGGGCCGCACGGTCCGTGACCGCCTGGTCCTCCAAGCCGAGCCGAGAAGGTCCCGCCGATCATGAGCGCTGCCACCCTGCCCACCCTCGCCCACCTCGCCGAGGGCGGGAACCACGAGAGCCTCAACCCCCTGCTGACGGGCGGCTCGGCGCTGTTCATCCTGCTGCTGCTGCTCTTCATCACCACCCGCTTCAACCGCGACCGCTGACCCCGGCGGCAGTGCAGCGACCGGACCGCCCGGGGCCCGCGAACGGGCGGAACCCCCGGGTCATCCGGGTCGCGTAAGGTGTGGCGCCATGAGAGAGCAGGTCGAGACCACCCGGGCCGGTACCGCGACGGGCGCGCCCGCGTCCGGCGGTGCGCCGCGCCGGCGCCGGCTGGGCGTGATGGGCGGCACCTTCGACCCGATCCACCACGGTCACCTGGTGGCCGCCAGCGAGGTGGCCAGCGCCTTCCACCTCGACGAGGTGATCTTCGTCCCGACCGGGCAGCCGTGGCAGAAGTCCGACCGCACGGTCTCCCCGGCCGAGGACCGCTACCTGATGACGGTGATCGCCACCGCGGAGAACCCGCAGTTCTCGGTCAGCCGGATCGACGTCGACCGCCACGGCCCCACGTTCACCGTGGACACCCTGCGCGAGCTGCGCGCCCTGCACCCCGACGCCGAGCTGTTCTTCATCACCGGCGCCGACGCGCTCGCCCAGATCATCTCCTGGCGCTCCTCCGAGGAGCTCTTCGACCTCGCGCACTTCATCGGCTGCACCCGGCCGGGCCATACTCTCTCCGACACCGGCCTGCCGGTCGGCGGGGTCTCGCTGGTCGAGGTGCCCGCCCTCGCCATCTCCTCCACCGACTGCCGGATCCGGGTCGCCAAGGGCGCACCCATCTGGTACCTGGTGCCGGACGGCGTGGTCCGATACATCCACAAGCGGGCGCTCTACGCGTCGGCCCGGCCGTGATCCTGGGAGGGACGGCGTGACCGGAACGTCGGAGGACGACAGCTGGTTCGAGCAGCGCCAGCCGCGCTACCCGCAGCAGCAGGGGTACCCGCAGGAGCAGCCGCACCAGCAGTACGGCCAGGAGCAGCAGCAGTACGGCGGCGGCCCGTACGAGCAGCTGCCGTACCAGGGCTACCCGCCGCAGGACCCGTACGCCGCGCAGCCCGGCTACCAGCAGCAGGGCTACCAGCAGTCCGGCTACGAGCAGGGCGGCTACGACCAGGGCGGTTACCAGCCCGGCTACGAGCAGCCGTACGGCGGGCAGCAGTACGGGCAGCAGCCGTACGACCCGTACTACGGGCAGCAGCAGCCCGCGCAGGGGTACTACCAGCAGCAGCCGGTGCAGGCGCCGCCCGCGCCGCCGGTCGCCCAGGTCACCCCGGTCGCCCCGGTGGTGCCTCCGCCGCCGCGGCCGCGGCCCGCCCCCGCGGCGGCGCCCGCGCCGGAGCGCGAGGAGCCGTCCGAGATGGTCGGCGGCCGGGCCGCGGCCAAGGCCCGGGACTCCTACGCCACGGGCGAGTTCACCTTCGTCGACGAGAAGACGGAGGAGTCCGAGGACGCCATCGACTGGCTGAAGTTCGCCGAGTCACGCAGCGAGGTGCGGGCCGAGCGCCGGCGCCGGCTGCGCAACCGGCTGATCGCGCTGCTGGTGGTGCTGGCCGTGCTGGCGGCCGGCGCGGCCGGCTACCTGTGGTTCACCGGCAAGCTCGGCGGCGCGGACACCGCGGCCAAGGCGGCCGGCGGGCGCAGCGTCAACGTGGTGCACCTGCGCGACCTGCAGGGCAAGGTCACCACCGCGCTGCTGGTCGACGACGAGGGCGGGCAGAAGGCCACCGTGCTGCTGCTGCCCGACACCCTGCGGCTGCCCAGCAACGGCGACAGCGCCACCACCACGGTCGGCCAGGCGCTGGACGCGGTCGGCGCCTCCGCCACCCGCGACGGCCTGTCCACCGTGCTCGGCGCCCAGGTGGCCGGCACCTGGCGGCTGGACACCCCCTACCTGCAGCTGCTGGTCGCCCAGCTCGGCAGCATCAAGGTCGACACCAACGCCGAGGTGCGCGAGGGCAACAAGCCCGACGGCAAGGTGCTGGCCCCGGCGGGCAAGGGCACCACGCTGACCGGCCATGCCGCCGTCGCCTACGCCACCCTGCAGGCCGCGGGGGAGGGCCGGGACGCGCAACTGGCGCGGTTCGGCCAGGTGCTGGAGGCCGTGGTGCGGTCGATGCCGACCACGCTGGCCGACGCCACCGACGACGTGCACCGGATGAACGCGGTCGCCGACCCCTCGCTGCCGGAGACCGCGCTGGCCGGGGTGCTGGTGAAGCTCTCCGAGCAGGCCAAGGCCGGACACCTGACCACCGCCGTGCTGAAGGCCAAGCCGGACGGCACCCTGGACGACGCCACCGCCGGCCAGCAGGTGAAGGAGATCCTCGGCGGCACCGTCAACAACGCCAAGGGCACCGGCGGCAGCACCCGGGTCACCGTGGTCAACGCCTCCGGCAACAACGACGCGGTGACCGCCGCGCAGGTCGGCGTCTCCAACGCGGGCATGGACGCGCTGCCGTCCACCGCCAAGGCGGCGGTGCAGGCGAACTCGGAGATCCGCTACACCGACGACGCGAAGCAGCCCGCCGCGCTGACCCTGGCCACCAGCCTGGGCCTGCCGGACACCGCCGTGAAGAAGGTCACGGAGGCGCAGAACGCCGACCTGGTGCTGGTCCTCGGCAAGGACTACCAGCCCAAGTCGCAGTAGCCGGACGCGTCCCGCCGCCGTGGCGGGGCACGCATCGGGGCCCTCGGCGGGAAACCGCTCGGGGGCCTCGGCGCGTTCGTGAGATCCTGGGTGGGTATCTCTACAGCCGATCCGGAAGAGCATCGTGACCGTCACTGACCGCAGCCAGGAACTCATCAACGTCGCCGCCCAGGCGGCGGCCGACAAGTTGGCCCACGACATCATCGCCTTCGACGTCAGCGAGGTGCTGTCGATCACCGACGCCTTCGTGATCGCCTCCGCCGCCAACGACCGCCAGGTCCGCGCCATCGCCGAGGAGATCGAGGACCAGCTCCGCGAGAAGCTGGACGTCAAGCCGGTCCGCCGGGAGGGCGAGCGCGAGGGCCGCTGGATCCTGCTGGACTACCTCGACATCGTCGTGCACGTCCAGCACTCCGAGGAGCGCTCCTTCTACTCGCTGGACCGCCTCTGGAAGGACTGCCCCGAACTGCCGATCCCCGCGGACGCGCTGGCCACCCGCAACCGGCCCGAGAACGCCGTCACCGACGCGGCCGGCAACGCCGTCTCCGGGGGCGAGCTCTGAGCGGCTCCGCGGCCGGTCCGCGGATCGTCTTCTGGCGGCACGGTCAGACCTCCTGGAACCTCGAGTCGCGGTTCCAGGGCACCACCGACATCGAGCTGACCGACCAGGGCCTCTTCCAGGCCCAGCGGTCCGCCCGGCTGCTCGCCGCGCTGCGGCCCGACCTGCTGGTCTCCTCCGACCTGCAGCGGGCCCGGCGCACCGCGGTCGAGCTGGCCCGGCTCACCGGCCTGGAGGTGCACCACCACGAGGGCCTGCGGGAGACCTACGCGGGGGAGTGGCAGGGCCTGACCAACGCCGAGATCCGGGCCCGCTACCCGGAGCAGTACGAGGCGTGGGCGAACGGCGAGCCGGTCCGCCGCGGCGGCGGCGAGCTGGCCACCGAGGTGGCCGACCGGTCCGTCCCGGTGGTGCTGGACGCGGTCGGCAAGCTGCCCGAGAACGGCACCGTGGTGGTGGTCAGCCACGGCGGCACCATCCGCACCATGATCGGCCGGTTGCTGGACATGGAGCCGCAGTCGTGGGAGCGCTTCGGCGGCCTGTCGAACTGCTGCTGGTCGGTGCTCGGCCGCGGCTCGCGCGGCTGGCGGCTGCTGGAGCACAACGCGGGGACGCTGCCGCAGCCGGTCATCGGCGACGAGACCTGAGGCCGGGCCGCGACCGGATTTCACAGTTCCGCCTCTGACCAGCTAGAGTCTTCCTCGTTCGCAGCGAGGAACGCAGACCGGAGACGGGGGCGGAAGTCGCGGGACCGTGGGGCTATAGCTCAGTTGGTAGAGCGATTGCATGGCATGCAATAGGTCCGGAGTTCGATTCTCCGTAGCTCCACTCCGCACCGGCGGTCCGTCATTGACGGGTCGTCAGTGTTGCGGGGCTATAGCTCAGTTGGTAGAGCGATTGCATGGCATGCAATAGGTCCGGAGTTCGATTCTCCGTAGCTCCACAGCAGTTCCGCGAGGCCGCGACCCGAGACCGGGTGGCGGCCTTCGGTGTTTCCGGGGCGCGGTGCGCGGGGTCCGGAACGGATTAGGGGACTCCCCGCCGAGCGTGTACAGTTGTCGATGTCGCCGAGGGAAACCGCAGGTGACAAGAGTATGGGGCTATAGCTCAGTTGGTAGAGCGATTGCATGGCATGCAATAGGTCCGGAGTTCGATTCTCCGTAGCTCCACAGCAGTTCGAAGGCCGTCCCGGCAGGGGCGGCCTTCGGTCGTTCACCGGACTTCCCTACCGAGCGGGCCGCCGAGGCCGCTACCGTCGTGCCATGGCCGATCTGGCGCGGAAACGGAACGAGGAGCTGGCCCGGATACTCCACCAGCTCGGCTGGAGCCCCGAGCGGCTGGCTCGCGAGGTCAACGCGGCGCTGCCGACCGGGCTCGCGATCAGCTCCACCGCCCCGTACAAGTGGCGGGACCGGGGCATGGTGCCGCGTTCGCCGCACGACCAGACGGTCTGCGAGGTGCTCGGCCGCAGCGTCGGCATCGCCGTCACGTACGAGCAGCTCTGGGGCCAGATGGGCACCAACCGGGGCGCCAAGATGCTCTCCCCGCGGCTGCTCACCGACCCGTGGACCGCCGACACCGCGCAGACCGCGCTGCGCGAGGCGGGGGCGGACGCCGGTCCGGTCCGGCTCACCGACCTGTTCCGCGGCGACGAACTCGAACAGGCCGCCCGGCACTGGGCCTCGCCACCGCCCCCGGTGGTCGGCGGCGAAGGGGCCCTGCGCATCGCCCCCGAGCAGCTCGCCGACCTGCGGCTGTCCCACGACTCCAAGCAGCGGCTGGAACGCACCTACGGCGGCGGCCTGATCCTCGACCTCGCCAAGGCCGAACTCGCCATGGTGGGAAAGCTGTTGGAGCTCGGCAGCTACGACGAGCCGCTCGGCCGCGAACTCTACGGGGCGGCCAGCCGGCTGGCCCGGCTGGTCGGCTGGGCCAACTACGACATGGGCAACGACGCCGCCGCGCAGCGCGCCTTCGTCGCCGCGCTGCGGGCCGCGCACGTCTCCGGCGACCCGCGGCTCGGCGTCGGCGTGGTCGGCTGCCTGGCCGTCCAGGCCACCTACAACTCCGGCGGGCGGGGCCTCGACCCGGTCGCCATGCTCTCCACCGCGCTGCGCGCCGCCGACGGGGTGCTGACACCCCGTGAGCGGGCGCTGCAGCTCGGCCGGATCGCCCGCGCGCACGGCCGCAAGGGCGAGCAGATCAGCGCCGAGGCGGTCGCCGAGCGGGCCTTCCGGGAGCTGGACGGCTTCGACGGGCACGGGCAGGAACGCGCCGACCTGGAAGGCATGGTGGGGGAGGGCTACCTGCTGCTCGGCGAGCACGAGCGCGCCCGCGGGCTGCTGGCCGGCGCGATCGAGGCGCTGACCGCGGAGCGCGCCCGCGCCAAGGCGCTGCTGATGGTCCGGCTGGCCGACTCCTACCGGCGCACCGGCGAGGGCGCCGAGGCCGAACGCACCGCCGACCGGGCCCGGCAGTTGGCGGCGGGCATGCAGTCCGCGCGGGTGGCCCGGGCGCTGCGGGAGTTCGACACCGCGATGCGCGCGGAGACGCCGGGGGACTGACGGGCGGGGTCGGGGGCCAGGACCGGCGGGCTGGCGGGCTGGTGGCGTCGGTGGCATCGGCGGCGTCGGCGGCGCGAATCCGCCTTGTGACGGTGCGGTACCCTGAGCCCATGCGAACGGTGCGCCTGCTTCTTAGCCGGCCGCGCTGACCAGGACCGGCCGGGTGGCCGGAGTCAGCGTGGCATCCCCTCCTGCGTGAGGGGTTTTCTGCTTTCCACGGCCTGTTCGCGACTGATGACGATGGAGCCCGAAGGACCATGAGCGAGACGACCCCCGCTTCCGGCGCGGCCGAAGCCGCCACCGAGCCTTTCCGCTACGGCGCCGCGCTGGCCGCCGAGATCGAGTCCCGCTGGCAGGACCTGTGGGAGAAGGAGGGGACGTTCAACGCCCCCAACCCGGTCGGCCCGCTGGCGGACGGGACGTCCGTCGCCGCGAAGCCGCACAGCTTCATCATGGACATGTTCCCGTACCCGTCGGGCGCCGGTCTGCACGTCGGTCACCCGCTGGGCTACATCGCGACCGACGTGTACGCCCGCTACCAGCGGATGAACGGGCACAACGTCCTGCACACCCTGGGCTACGACGCGTTCGGCCTGCCCGCCGAGCAGTACGCCGTCCAGCACGGCGTGCACCCGCGGGTGTCCACCGAGGACAACATCGCCAACATGCGCCGCCAGCTGCGCCGGCTGGGCCTGGGCCACGACTCGCGCCGCTCGATCTCCACGATCGACCCCGAGTACTACCGCTGGACCCAGTGGATCTTCCTGCAGATCTTCAACTCCTGGTACGACGAGGAGGCGGGCAAGGCCCGCCCGATCGCCGAGCTGGTGGCGCGGTTCGAGTCCGGCGAGCGTGAGGTGCCGGGCGGCCGTGCCTGGGCCGAGCTGTCCGGCGTCGAGCGCGACGAGGTGCTGGGCGAGTACCGGCTGGCGTACTCCAAGGAGGTGCCGGTCAACTGGTGCCCCGGTCTGGGCACCGTGCTGGCCAACGAGGAGGTCACCGCGGACGGCCGCTCCGAGCGCGGCAACTTCCCGGTGTTCAAGTCCAACCTGCGCCAGTGGATGATGCGGATCACCGCCTACGCGGACCGGCTGATCTCCGACCTGGACCTGCTGGACTGGCCCGAGGCGATCAAGCTGCAGCAGCGCAACTGGATCGGCCGCTCCGAGGGCGCCCGGGTCGACTTCGGCGTCGGCGGCGACACCGTCACCGTCTTCACCACCCGCCCCGACACGCTGTTCGGCGCCACCTACATGGTGCTGGCCCCCGAGCACGCCCTGGTCGACACGATCGTGCCCGCCGCCTGGCCGGCCGGCACCCGTGACGAGTGGACCGGCGGCGCCGCGAGCCCGGCCGAGGCCGTCGCCGCGTACCGGGCGGCCGCCGCCGCCAAGTCCGACGTCGAGCGGCAGGCCGACGCCAAGGTGAAGACCGGCGTCTTCACCGGCGCCCACGCGACCAACCCGGTCAGCGGCGAGCAGATCCCGGTGTTCATCGCCGACTACGTGCTGATGGGCTACGGCACCGGCGCGATCATGGCCGTCCCGGCGCACGACGGCCGCGACTTCGCCTTCGCGCAGGCGTTCAACCTGCCGATGCGCTGCGTGGTCCAGCCCACCGACGGCCGCGGCGAGGACCCGCACGCCTGGGACGACGCCTTCGACACCTACGACTCGGTGCTGATCAACTCCGAGCGCGACGGCATCTCGCTGAACGGCCTGTCCGTGGTCGACGCCAAGGCCCGGATCACCGCCTGGCTGGCCGAGCAGGGCATCGGCGAAGGCACCGTCAACTTCCGCCTGCGCGACTGGCTGTTCAGCCGTCAGCGCTACTGGGGCGAGCCCTTCCCGATCGTCTACGACGAGACCGGCGCGATGCACGCGCTGCCCGAGTCGATGCTGCCGGTCGAGGTCCCCGAGGTCGACGACTACTCGCCGCACACCTACGACCCGGACGACGCCGCCTCCTCGCCGAAGACCCCGCTGTCGCGCAACGAGGCCTGGGTCAACGTCGAACTGGACCTGGGCGACGGCCCGAAGACCTACCGCCGCGAGACCAACACCATGCCCAACTGGGCGGGTTCCTGCTGGTACGAGCTGCGCTACGTCGACCCGATCAACTCGGCCACCGTCGTCGACCCCGCCAACGAGGCCTACTGGATGGGCCCGACCGCCGAGAAGCCGGCCGGCGGCGTCGACCTGTACGTCGGCGGAGCCGAGCACGCCGTGCTGCACCTGCTGTACGCGCGCTTCTGGCACAAGGTGCTGCACGACCTGGGCCACGTCTCATCGGTCGAGCCGTTCCACAAGCTGTTCAACCAGGGCATGATCACCGCCGATGTCTACCGCGACGCCCGCGGCTTCCCGGTGCCCGCGGCCGAGGTCGAGGAGCGCGACGGCCAGTACTACTGGGACGACGAGCCGGTCCGCCGCGAGGCGGGCAAGATGGGCAAGTCGCTGAAGAACGCCGTCGCCCCCGACGAGATCGCCGACGAGTACGGCGCGGACACGCTGCGCCTGTACGAGATGGCGATGGGCCCGCTGGACGTCTCCCGCCCCTGGGACACCCGCGCCGTGGTCGGCTCCTACCGCTTCCTGCAGCGGCTGTGGCGCAACATCGTCTCCGAGGTCACCGGCGAGCTGGTGGTCACCGACGAGGAGCCGGACGAGGCCACGCTGCGCGCGCTGCACAAGGCGATCGACGGCATCCGCGGCGACATGGCCGCCATGCGGTTCAACACCGCCGTGGCCAAGGCCATCGAGCTGAACAACTTCCTGGTGAAGCGCGGTTCCACGCCGCGCTCGGTCGCCGAGCGGATCGTCCTGCTGGTCGCCCCGCTGGCCCCGCACATCGCCGAGGAGCTGTGGCGCCGCCTGGGCCACGAGGAGTCGCTGGCGTTCGCCGACTACCCGGTCGCGGACCCGGCGTACGTGGTCGACGAGACCGTGACCTGCGTCGTGCAGATCAAGGGCAAGGTCAAGGCCCGCCTGGAGGTCCCGCCGAGCATCTCGGACGCCGAGCTGGAGGCGCTGGCGCTGGCCGACCCGACCGTGGTCGCCGCCATCGGCGGTGCGCAGGTCCGCAAGGTCATCGCGCGCGCGCCGAAGCTGGTCAACATCGTCACCGGCTGACGTCCCGTCAGTTGCCGTGGGCCGGCCGCCTTCCCGTTCCGGGGAGGTGGCCGGCCCGTCGGGGTTCTGGGCCGGTGGGTTCTGGGCCGGTGGGTGTTCCGGGCCCCGTAGCGGGCCGTTCCCGCTTCCGGGGGAGCGCTCGGGGGAACCCCTGAGCTGTCCCTGATCTCTCCTGGGACAGCCGGTTCCGGCCTGCTGCGGGGGCCCCGGCCGGGCTACGGTGGAAGTCGGCGGGCAGCGCGGGCCGTACCAGGCGGCCCCGGGGCCGTCACGGGCGGAAGGTGGGCTCCCGATGGATGCGCTCGGTGTGGTGGTCGCGCTGGTCGCGCTGTTCGGGGTGACGGCGCTGGTGCTGGCGGTGGTGGCGACGGTCAAGGCCGCGAAGGCGGTGGCCGCGAAGGTCGAGCGGCACAGCGTCAACGCCGGCCGGGCCGTGGAGAACGCCGCCCTCAAGGCGAAGAGCTTCGCCAAGCCCGGCGAGCAGGGCCGGATCGCCGCCCTGCGGCTGTCCCTGCGCACTGCCCTCGACTCCACCCGCCAGGTCCTGCAGACCGGCCTCCCGGCGGACGCCCAACTCGGCGACTCCCTCCAGCTGCTCGCCCGTCTCGACGCCCACGCCGCCGAACTCGACGCCGAACTGCGGATGCTGGAACGCGAACCGCAGACCGCCCGGGTCGCCGCCAAGCTGCCCGAACTGCGCGAACGCGCCGAGCGGATCACCCACTCCGCGGACTCGCTGCGCTGGGCCGCGCAGGACCGGATGCGGCACTTCGCCGACGACGAACTGGCCCGGCTCAGCAAGGAGTGCCAGGACGAGGCGGGCGCGCTGCGGCACTGGACGCCTGCCGCTGACGCTGCCGAACCGGTGGGCGGTGGCGTGGCGGGTGACGGGGCGGCTGCTCCCTCCGGAGCGGCTGCTGCCTCCGGGGTGGCCTCGGGCACGGCGGCGCGACCGAAGGGCGTCGGCACGGGACGCCAGAGCAGCGCCGAGGAGCTGCTCGGCCTCGCCGCCGAACCGCTCTCCCGCCTCGCCGACCGCCTGCGCAAGCCGAACCCGGCGCGCCCCAACCGCCCCTGACCCCGCGTCACCGGCGGTTGCGCTCCGTGCCCGGGGTGGTTACCCGCTGTGGCGGAGGCGAAACCCGCGAGTGGCCGGGTCGGAACGGCAAGGGGCCCGGTCGGACCGGCAGGTGGCCAGGGCGCACCACCGCGAGCCCGGCGCTGTCATCCGGGCCCGGCGGGCGGTAACCTCCGCCTCATGCCCGGCCACCTCGCACTTGTCACCGATTCCACGGCGTACCTGCCCCAGGAAGCCGTCGACCGGCACCGGATCCGGGTGGTCCCGCTCAGCGTCGCGGTGGGTGACGAGGTCTTCGCGGAAGGCGTCGAGATCTCCCCGAAGGACGTCGCCGAAGCACTCCGTTCCAAGCAGCGCGTCACCACCTCCCGGCCCAGCCCGGAGACCTTCGCCGCGGCCTACCGCGCCGCAGCCGACGCCGGTGCCCGCGGCGTCGTCTCGATCCACCTCTCCGCCGAACTCTCCGGCACCGCCGAGGCCGCCCGACTCGCCGCCGCCGACGCCCCGATCCCGGTCCGGGTGGTCGACAGCCGCCTGGTCGGCATGGCCCTCGGCGGCTGCGTCCTGGCCGCGGCGGAACTGGCCGCCATGCTGGACGCCGCAGCCTCTGCCACCTCTGGCGCCTCTGCCGCGTCCGGGGACCGCTCCGCCGAGCTCTCCGGTACGACGGAGGCCGACCTGGCCGCAGTGGTCGCGGCGGCCGAAGGGCGGGCTGCCGCCACCAGCAGCTTCTTCTACGTCGACACGCTCGAACACCTGCGTCGCGGCGGCCGGATCGGCACCGCCCGCGCGCTGGTCGGCTCCGCGCTGGCCGTGAAGCCGCTGCTGCACCTCGCCGGCGGCCGAATCGAACCGCTGGAGAAGGTCCGCACCGCCTCCCGCGCCATCGCCCGGCTGGAGGAGATCGCCGTCGACCAGGCCGCGGCCGCCGACCGGCCCGTCGACATCACCGTCCACCACCTCGCCGCCGCCGACCGCGCCGAACCGCTGGCCGAACGACTCCGCGAGCGCGTGCCCGCCCTGCGCACCCTCTACGTCAGCGAAGTCGGCGCGGTCATCGGTGCCCACGTCGGCCCGGGGCTGCTCGCCGTCGTGGTGTCCCCGGTGCTCGACGCCCCGCGGTAGCCCGCACCCGCGCGCCGAACCGCGCGGGACTCACCCTTACGAGGGACCTGAGTTATCCACACCCCCGGGTTGTCCACAGGCCCACTCGGATTCGCCGACGGTCTCCCGGTTTCCTCCTACTGTCCTCGCCATGAGGACCATCACCGGCCCCCGGGCCCGCCGCCGCCAGACCCTCGACGCCACCCTCGACCGCCTCGCCCAACTCTTCCCGCCGCCCGTCCCCGACTCCGCGCCTGACTCAACGTCAGATGCGCTGGCTGTGGCGTTGATCGACGGACCCGACCCTCCGCTCCTGCGCGATCGCGCTGCCGTCACCGAGTCGGTCCCGGGTGCGTCCGGCGTGAGCGGCGCGGCAGCGGACCGGCCCGAGCAGTCTCGGGTATCGGGTACCTCTGGCGTGAGCGGCGCGGCGGCCGACTGGACCGAGCAGGCTCGGGTTTCGGGTGCCTCTGGCGTGAGCGGCGCGGCGGCTGGCCGGCCCGAGCAGTTTCGGGCTTCGGGTAGCTCCGGTATGAGCGGTGCGGCAGCGGACTGGCCCGAGCAGGCTCGGGTATCGGGTAGCTCCGACGTGAGCGGCGCGGCAGCCGACTGGACCGAGCAGGCTCGGGTTTCGGGTGCGTCCGGCGCGAGTCGCGCGGCATCGGACCGGCCCGAGCAGGTTCTCGCGCCACCCGCGCTCGACACCGTCGGCCGGACGGCCCTCGCGGCGGTGGCCGCCACCTGCGGCGAAGGCGTGCCCGGAGATGCCCCAGCCGCGTTACCGGCGTCGCCGCTGCCGCTCGCCGAGCTACCCATTCGCCTTTCCCCCGCTACCGGCGAACGGCCGACTCCCGCATCGGCCACCGGTCGGCGGATCCGTCCCGATGCTCCGTTCACTCCCGCTCCCGTTCCAGGCGCCGTTCCTGCTCCCGTTCCCGCTGCCGTTCCCGTTCCCGGTGCCGCTCCCGTTCATGCTGCCGTTCCCGGTGCCCCTCCCACTCCCGCTGCCATCTCCGGTGCCGCTCCCGCTCCCACTCCCGTTCCTGCTCCGGCTGCCGTTCCCGCTCCCGTTCCCACTCCCGCACCTGAAAACGACTCGTCGGCGTTTCCTGATGGATCGTCAGGTCCCGGGTCCGCCGCCTCCGACAAGTTCGCCGCCGCCATGTCCACCGACTCGCCCGATGCTGCCCCGCCGCTGCCGCTGCGGTTCCGTCTCCCCGCCGCGTTCGCCCTCGACCGCCGCGCCGTGCTCGGCCTCGCCGTGCTGTTGCTCCTCGCCGTCGCCTACTCCGTCCAGCACTTCTGGCTCGCCCGCCCGTACCCGGTCGCCATCCCCGCCGCGGGCATCGAATCCACCCTCGCCCCGACCACCGAAGGAGGTTCGAACCCCGCCGCCGGACCGGCACTCGTCGTGGACGTCGCGGGCAAGGTCCACCACCCGGGCCTGCGCACCCTCCCCACCGGCTCGCGCGTTGCCGACGCCGTCACGGCCGCCGGCGGCCCACTCCCCGGGACGGACACCAGTTCCCTCAACCTCGCCCGCCCGCTCGCCGACGGCGAGCAGATCCTGGTCGGCGGCGACGCCCCCGCCGTCGCACCGGGCGCGGCGCCGGCCGGCCCCGTCAGCCTCAACCGGGCGACCGCCGACCAGCTCGACACCCTCCCTGGCGTGGGGCCCGCCCTGGCCCAACGCATCCTCCAGTACCGCCTCGCCCACGGCCCGTTCCACTCCGTCGACCAACTCCGCCACGTCCCGGGCATCGGTGAGCGGAAGTACGAGGACCTCAAGCCTCTCCTGACTCTGTGACCGCACCGCGCCCGCTCCTACCGGCGGCTCGGCCCACCCTCGCGGACCGCCCGAACGCCTCGTCAACCCACCCTCCCAGCCCCTCCGTTCGAGAGGAGGTGTCCGTGTCCGTCGCCCAGCCCACCCCGCAGAGCCGTACCGACCACCGGCTCCTCCTCCCCGCCGTCACCGCCTGGGCCGTGGCCGCCGCCGTGCTCGGCCTGGAGCCCCGCCACCACCCGTCCCTGCTGCTCGCCGCACTCCTCGCCACCGTCACCGCCGGCACCCTCCTCACCGCGAAGGGCCCGCACCGTTCCTCGTACCGCCTGGTCGCCGCCGTCCTGCTCACCGCCGCCGCTGCCGTCACCACGACCGTCCTGCACACCGCGGACCTGCACCGCGGACCCCTCCCCGCCCTCGCCCACCCACCGCCTCCCACCACCGAGCCGGGCTCCGGCTCCGGCGCCGACGGCGACGCCGACGGCGACGGCGAACCCGAGCCGCCGCCCCACCCCCGCATCACCGTCGAACTGACCGTCACCGGCGACCCCAGGTCCCACGGCCCGCAAGCCCGGGGCAGCACCCTCTCCGCGCCGAACCTGACCATCCCCGCCCTCGTCACCCGCGTCCGTCCCGCCGACGACGACCGCACCCCGCCCACCGCCACCCGGACGCCCGTCACCGTGCTCGTCCGCGCCCAGGACGCCGCCCGGTGGCGGGAGTTGATCCCCTCCACCCGCCTCGCCGTCGACGTCGAGGTCCTCCCCGAACCCACGCCCGCCGCCACCCCGACTCCGGCCTCGACCCCGGCGCGCAGCCACCGCACCGACATCGCGGCCCTGCTCACCCCGCAGACCCCACCCCGTCTGCTCGCGCCGCCGGACCTGCCGCAGCGCACCGCCGCCCGCCTCCGCACGGGTCTGCGCGACGCCTGCGACCACCTCTCGCCGGACGTCCGCGGCCTGCTGCCGGGCCTGGTGGTCGGCGACACCTCCCGACTGCCCGACGACCTGTCAGACGCTTTCAGGGCCACCGACCTCGGCCACCTGGTGGCCGTGAGCGGGGCCAACCTGGCGATCATCCTGGCGGTGCTGGTCGGCGGGACACCCGCCGACCCCGACGCGCCCTCGCGGGGCGGCCTGGCGGGCATCCTCGGGCTGTCGCTGCGCACCACGGCGCTGCTCGGCACCGGCCTCACCCTGGCGTTCGTCACCATCTGCCGCCCGGAACCCAGCGTGCTCCGCGCCGCGGCGACCGGGCTGATCGGACTGCTGGCGCTCGCCACCGGCCGTCCACGGCAAGGCGTTCCGACGCTGGCGGGCGCCGTGCTGGTCCTGGTCCTGGTGGATCCGTACCTCGCCCGCTCCTACGGCTTCCTGCTCTCCGCCCTGGCCACCGGCGGCCTGCTGATCCTCGGGCCCAGGTGGACGGCCGCCCTGCGCGCCCGCCGCTGGCCGCACCACCTCGCCGCGGCGGTCGGCGCCACGGCCGCCGCGCAGGCCTTCTGCTCACCCGTCACCGTGCTGCTCGCGCCGCGGATCAGTCTGGTCGGAATCCCCTGCAACCTGCTCGCCGAGGCGGCCGTCGCGCCCGCCACACTGCTTGGCTTCGCCGCTCTGACGGCGGCGCCGTTCTCGGCCCGCGCGGCGGAACTACTCGCAGACCTCGCGGCCGTGCCGGTCGGCTGGCTGGCCACCGTCGCCCGGTACGGCGCGGAGCTGCCCGGCGCCGAACTCGCCTGGCCCGCCGGCCTGCCGGGCGCGGCGCTGCTGGTCGTCGTGCTCACCGCGCTGGCCTGGTCACTGCCGGCGCTGCTCGCCACCCACCGGGCCCGCGGCCGACCGGCCAGGGCCGTCACCGGGCTCGCGGTCGCCGTGCTGCTGCCCCTGGTGCTGCTCCGGCCCGCGTCCGTCACCCGCCTCGCCACGGGCTGGCCCGCGGCGGGCTGGCGGCTGGCGCTCTGCGACATCGGACAGGGCGACATGACGGTGCTTCAGGTCGCGCCGGGGACGGCCGTGGTGGTGGACGCCGGGCCGGACCCCAAGACGGCCGACGGCTGTCTGCGGACCCTCGGCGTCACCCGGGTGCCGGTGCTGATCGTCACCCACTTCCACGCCGACCACGCGGAGGGCGTCCCCGGCGTGCTGCGCGGCCGAGCGGTCGGCGCGATCGAGGTGACCACCCTGGACGAGCCCGCGGGCGAACGGGACCGGGTGGTGCGCTGGGCGGCCGACGACCGCGTGCCCGTCCTGCGCGCGCACCGCGGGGAGCGCCGTAGCGCCGGCCCCGAACTGTCCTGGCAGGTGCTGTGGCCGGGCCCCGACCCGGCCCCCGACGCGCCGGGTCCCAACAACGCCAGCATCGCGATCCTCGCCACCCTCGGCCCGGCCGCCGACCCGCTCCGGGTGGTCCTGCTCGGCGACCTCGAACCGCCCGCCCAGTCCACGCTGCTCACCCCGGGCCAACCGCTCGCGCAGGCGTCTCCCGGCCGGGTCGACGTCCTCAAGGTCGCCCACCACGGCTCGGCCAACCAGGACTGGTCCCTGCTGGCCGCACTCCACCCGCGGCTCGCGCTGATCTCCTGCGGCACCGGCAACCCGTACGGCCACCCCGCCCCGCAGACGGTGACCGCGCTCCGGGCGCTCGGCGCCACCGTCCTGCGCACCGACCGCTCCGGAGACATCGCCGTCCTCGGTGGCCACGGCGACCTCGCCGTGGCCACCCACCCCCACCCGTCCACGCCCTGACCCGGCGGCCACCCCACGCCCGGGTCCCACCCGGACTGCTGCCCCGCCCGCCAGTCCTGTCCTGCCCGCCGGCCTATTCCTGTCCGTCAGTCCTGCCCCACCCGCCAGTCCTGCTCTACCCCGCCCGTCAGTCCTGCTCGCGCCAGCCGTCCTGCTCGCCGGTGAGGCGGTCGAGTTCGGCGAGCAGGCGGGCGGTCCAGCCGTCCTCGGGGGCCTCGACCACGACGATCCACTGGGCGTCCTCGGCGTCGTCCTCGCCGGCCAGCGCGTCCCGGACGACCTCCACCTCGCCCAGGTCGGGCCAGCGGGCGGTCAGCTCCTCGGCGACCTCCTCCGCCGCGTCGCGGTCGGGAAGGACGAGCAATTGACGGTCATTGTTCTCGATCACGTCACCCATTCTGCCCAAGCCCGGCAGACGCCCCGCGCCGCCCCCGCGTGCATGCCGCCCGGCCCGGACAGGCCTGTCGTCGGGCCGTGCGATCCTGGTACGCGATGGCCAGGAAGAGTGCACCCGACGACCTGCTCGCCCCGCTGACCGCTGCGGTCGGCCAGGAGGAGCTGCTGCTCGACCGCGCGGTCGCCGAGGTGGTGGCGGCGGCGCGGGCGGCCGACCCGGACACCGACGTGCGCGACCTCGCGCCGGGCGCCCTCCAGCCCGGTCAGCTGGCCGAACTCACCACGCCCTCGCTGTTCGCGGAGCGCAAGGTGATCGTGGTCCGCGCCGCGCAGGACCTCTCGGCCGACGCGGTCAAGGAGGTCAAGGCGTACATCGACGCCCCCGCCGACGAAGTGATCATGGTGCTGGTGCACGCGGGCGGGGCCAAGGGCAAGGGGCTTCTGGACGCGGCGAAGAAGGCCGGCGCGCGCGAGGTGCAGTGCGCCAAGCTGACCAAGGCGAGCGACAAACTGGCGTTCATCCGGGGCGAGTTCCGCACCCTGGGCCGGGCCGCCACCGCGGAGGCCTGCCAGGCGCTGTTCGACGCGCTCGGCAGCGACCTGCGGGAACTCGCGGCCGCCTGCAGCCAGTTGACCGCCGACGTCGAGGGGCCGATCGACGAGACCGCGGTCGCCAGGTACTACAGCGGCCGAGCCGAGGCGACCGGCTTCGAGGTGGCCGACCTCGCCGTCACCGGCCGGGCCGCCGAGGCGCTGGAGCGCCTGCGCTGGGCCCTGGCGGTCGGCCAGCCGCCGACCGGCATCACCTACGCCCTGGCCTCCGGCGTCCGCAGCATCGGCCGCCTGGCCACCGCCGGCCGCAACCTGCGTCCCGCCGACCTGGCCCGCGAACTCGGCATGCCGCCGTGGAAGGTGGACCGGGTCCGCCAGCAGATGCGCGGCTGGACCGGCGACGGCGTCGCCGCGGCCCTCACCGCCATCGCCGAGGCCGACGCCGCCGTCAAGGGCGGCTCCGACGACCCGGCCTACGCACTGGAGCGCGCCGTGGTCGCCGTCGCCCGCGCCTCCCGCGCCGGCTCCCGCCCGTACTGACCGCGGACCTGACGCCCGTTCACCAACCCGCTCACCTCCGGCCTGGCCGGACAACCCCGCGCAGAGCGCCCGTCAGACCGTCCCGCCGAGCGCCCGCAGCAGTTCCCGGGTGTCCGACATCAGGGCGAGCCGCACCTGCTCGCGGTCCGGCGCGGCGCCCTTGCCCTCCTGGTACGAGCCGGACCAGCTGGTGTAGCAGGTCATCCCGCCCTGCCGGACGTACAGCACGTGGGTCAGGTAGTGCCAGGTCTTGTCACCGGCACCCGGGTCGTCCAGGTAGCCGAGGTACGCCTCGTCACCGAGGCCCGGCACCGGGGTGATCTGGTAGCGCCGCTGGTCCAGCCCGTCGCGCTGGGCCTCGAACTCCGGGCGCGGGTCGGTGACCTTGTGCAGCTGCACCTGGAGGTAGATCGAGTAGTACGCGGAGTCGCTGCCGACCTTCTTGCGGTACTGGCTGCAGTACATGTCGTCGAGCGCCCGGGTCCGCGTCGTGTAGTGGTACGGGGTGCCGGACGGCGACGGGTAGAGCTGGCCGAACGAGGTGAGCCGGGCGGTCCCGCACAGGTCGTCCACCAGCCGGTACCCGGCGGTCTGCGGCGCGGCCGGCGTCACGGTGTCGCGGTGCACCAGCGACGGCACGGTCAGCACCGTCACCGCCCACACCGCGGAGGCCACCAGCGCTCCGCCGACGCCCCACCACACCCCGCGCCCGCGCCGCCGCCCCGGACCGCCGGGCTCCGTGACCACGGTCGGAAGGCCGGTCGGCGCCGGAAACCCGGACGTCCCCGCCGCAGCGGTCGGACCGGTGTGCGCGGTGGCCCCGTCCGCGGGCCGGTACCCCGGGAACGACGGCGGTGGCGGAGTCGACATCGTTCCCCCGGGTGCTAGGTCGCGAGCGAGCGGTGGCACGCACCCTACCTGGTCCCGAAACGCCGACTGCCCGCCCGGTGGGGACCGGACGGGCAGTCGGGGAGGCGCCGGATGGTCAGGCGCCCCGATGTCCTGGGTGTACCGCACCCGCGTGGCGAACGCAGGCCGCGTGCGGTACGGGTCGTGCTACTCCCTGGTGTCCGGGTAGAGGGCCGGGCGCTTCGGGAGGGGTCGGTCGGCGGGCGCGGGTAGAGGGCCGCGGTTCACGCCGTCCGGATGGTGCCGGGTGGTGCGGGTGGCCGGAGCTGGTGATCAGGCGGCGACGTTGACGCGCTTGGTGATCGCCGACTTCTTGTTGGCGGCCTGGTTCTTGTGGATGACGCCCTTGCTCACGGCCTTGTCGAGGGCCTTGGAGGCGGCACGCGCGAGCTCGGTGGCCTTCTCGGTCTCACCGGCGGCAGCGGCCTCGCGGGCCTTGCGCAGGGCGGTCTTCAGCGAGGACTTGACGGCCTTGTTGCGCAGGCGCGCCTTCTCGTTGGTCTTGTTGCGCTTGATCTGGGACTTGATGTTCGCCACGAAAGAGCCTCAGTCTGTGTGAATCGTTGCTACGGGACGCACCCCGCGCCGCCTCCGGACCTGCTGAGAGGGCATGCCGAAGGCTAGGGTGCAGCCGCCCACGGTAGCAGGGGAGCACGTGCCCGCCCAAACCGGCGCGGCGGGCCCGGGGTTCAGACGGTGAGCAGCGGCTCGCCGTAGTGCTCCACCACCGGGAACGGGTCGTAGTAGTGGTGCAGCAGCTCGCGCCAGCGCTGGTACTCGGGGGAGCGCCGGAAGCCCTCGGTGTGGTCCTCCAGGGTCTCCCAGCCGACCTGCAGCAGGAAGCGCGAGGCGGCGCCCTCGTCCAGGCAGCGGCGCAGCTCGAGGGAGCGGAACCCGCGCTGCACCGCGATCAGCGGCCGGGCCTCGGCGAAGGCGGCCAGGAATGCTTCCTCCTGACCCGGGCGGACGTCGAGCAGCGCGCTTTCCAAGATCATGAGGGCATCCTCTCGCACGCCCACTCGGGACGGAAGGCCCGCCCGTGCTCCGGCATGGGAGGATGGACCGAAACCCAATCGACCGGATCAGAAATCGGACCAAGGTGCCCGCGACCCCCAGCAACGTGCCAGAGCCCAGCCGGACTGACCCGGCGGTGATCCGCAACTTCTGCATCATCGCCCACATCGACCACGGCAAGTCGACGCTCGCCGACCGGATGCTGCAGATCACCGGCGTGGTGGACCCCCGCCAGATGCGCGCCCAGTACCTCGACCGGATGGACATCGAGCGTGAGCGCGGCATCACCATCAAGTCGCAGGCCGTCCGCCTGCCGTGGGCGCCGCGGACCGGTGAGAACGCGGGCACGACGCACATCCTGAACATGATCGACACCCCGGGCCACGTCGACTTCACGTACGAGGTGTCCCGGTCCCTCGCCGCCTGCGAGGGCACCATCCTGGTGGTGGACGCCGCGCAGGGCATCGAGGCGCAGACCCTCGCCAATCTGTACCTGGCGCTGGAGAACGACCTCACCATCATCCCGGTGCTGAACAAGATCGACCTGCCGGCCGCCCAGCCGGAGAAGTACGCCGCCGAGATCGCGCACATCATCGGCTGCGACCCGGCCGACGTGCTGAAGGTCTCGGCCAAGACCGGCCTCGGTGTGGAGGACCTGCTCGACCACGTGGTCGAGAAGATCCCCGCCCCGGTCGGCGTCAAGGACGCCCCGGCCCGCGCGATGATCTTCGACTCGGTGTACGACGCCTACCGCGGCGTGGTCACCTACGTGCGTGTGGTGGACGGCCAGCTCACCAAGCGCGAGCGGATCGCGATGATGTCCACCGGCGCGACCCACGAGCTGCTGGAGATCGGCGTCATCTCGCCCGAGCCGAAGGTCGCCGACGGCCTCGGCGTCGGCGAGGTGGGCTACATCATCACCGGTGTGAAGGACGTCCGGCAGTCCAAGGTCGGTGACACCATCACCTCGCAGACCAAGGGCGCCACCGTGCCGCTCGGCGGCTACAAGGACCCGCGCCCGATGGTGTTCTCCGGCCTGTACCCGTTGGACGGCTCGGACTACCCGCTGCTGCGCGACGCCCTCGACAAGCTGCGCCTGAACGACGCCGCGCTGGTCTATGAGCCGGAGACCTCGGTCGCCCTCGGCTTCGGCTACCGCTGCGGCTTCCTCGGCCTGCTGCACCTGGAGATCATCCGGGAGCGCCTGGAGCGCGAGTTCAACCTCGACCTGATCTCCACCGCCCCGAACGTGGTCTACCGGGTGATCATGGAGGACGGCACCGAGCACACCGTCACCAACCCGAGCGAGTTCCCCACCGGCAAGATCGCCGAGGTGTACGAGCCGGTCGTGCGCGGCACCATCCTGGCGCCCAACGAGTTCGTCGGCGCGATCATGGAGCTCTGCCAGTCCCGCCGCGGCAACCTGCAGGGCATGGACTACCTCTCCGAGGACCGGGTGGAGCTGCGCTACACCCTGCCGCTGGCCGAGATCGTCTTCGACTTCTTCGACCAGCTGAAGTCCAAGACCCGCGGCTACGCCTCGCTCGACTACGAGCCCATCGGCGAGCAGACCGCCAGCCTGGTCAAGGTCGACATCCTGCTGCACGGCGACGCGGTGGACGCGTTCTCCGCGATCGTGCACAAGGACAAGGCCTACAACTACGGCGTGATGATGGCGGGCAAGCTGCAGAAGCTGATCCCCCGTCAGCAGTTCGAGGTGCCGATCCAGGCCGCGATCGGCTCCCGGGTGATCGCCCGTGAGACGGTCCGCGCGATCCGCAAGGACGTCCTCGCCAAGTGCTACGGCGGTGACATCTCGCGTAAGCGCAAGCTGCTGGAGAAGCAGAAGGAAGGCAAGAAGCGGATGAAGATGGTCGGCCGCGTGGAGGTCCCGCAGGAGGCCTTCATCGCCGCGCTGTCCACCGACGCCGAAGCGCCGAAGGAAAAGAAGTAGCGGTCGCACGGCCGCGCCGAGCCGGAGTCCCCGTTCGTCGGGGGCTCCGGCTCGGTGCTTTGCGAGGCTCGGTGCTCTCCTGACCGGCCGTCAGCGCAGGCCGAGCGGGACGCCCTGGACGATCAGCGCCTTGATGAGGCGGCCGAGCGCGCCGGTCAGCACCCGATCGCGCATCGAGTCGTCGCCGTGGATCAGCTGCACCAGCGCCTCGCCGCGGCCCAGGCTGATGCACTGGGTGGCGTAGCGGTAGGCGAACGCCTCGTCGGTCCGCCCGCTGAGCAGCTTGCCGAGGTAGCGGCCCTGCGGGAAGGCGGTCGCGCAGGCCATCCGCAGCCGGCCGATGCCGGGCACGTCGACGGCGGCGGCGTCGCCGATCACGTGGACGTCGGGGTGCGAGACCGAGCGCAGCCGGTCGTCGACCAGCGCCTGGCCGCGGTCGGTGACGGCCAGTCCGGAGGCCGCGGCCAGCGGGTGCGGCTCCATCGACGCGGCCCACACCACCACGTCGGAGGGGAGCGGCCCGGCGTCTGTCTCCAGCGCGTCCGGGCCGACTGCGGTGACCCGCCGGTCCTCCTCGACCTGAACGCCGAGCCGCGCGAGCACCGCCAGGACGTGCGCGCGTCCACGGGCCGACAGCCAGCCGCCGACCCGTCCGGACGCCACCAGCCGGACCTGCCAGCGCGGGTAGGCCTCGGCGAGTTCGGTGGCCAGTTCGATGCCGGTCGCGCCGCCGCCGACCACCGCGAGCGTGCCGGGCTCCGGGGCCCCGACCAGCCGGGCGCGCAGCCGCTCGGCGTGCTCGGGCGCGTACGCGTGCTCGGCGGCGCCGGGCACCGCGTCCAGGGCGGTGCGGCTGCCGAGCGCGTACACCAGGGTGTCGTAGCCGAGCGGTTCGCCGTCTGCGGTGAACACCTTCCGCCCGGCCAGGTCGAGTTCGGTGACGGTGGTGCGCAGGTGGGTGACGTTGCGGCCGCGCAGGACGCGGGCGATCTCGGGCCGGGAGACGCGGCGGCCGGCCGCGTCCTCGTGCTGGCGGATCCGGTGGCGCAGGTGCTGCTCCGGAGCGATCAGGGTCACCCGGTCCTTGCCGCGGCCGATCCCGGCCGCGGCGGACAGCCCCGCGTAGCCCGCGCCGATCACCACGATGTGCTTGCCGGTCATCTCGTTCTCCTTCGCGCCGTCCCCGCTCGCGGCGGGTTCGGAAGGGGGACGGAGTGGCCGTGCGGAGTGTGACGGTGAGCCGGGTCACACCGCGGTCAGGACAGGTGGGCGAGCTTCTCCGGGTTCACCATCACGTACGCGGCGGTGATCCGGCCGTCCTGCACGTCGAACGCCAGCACGCCGGCGACCACGCCCGGCTCGGCGTACCAGAGCGCGCCCGTCTCGCCGTTGACGACGGCCGGCACCAGCGGGTTGGCCGGGGTGACCCAGCGGGTGGTGATGTTGCGCAGCAGGCGGCCGACCGAGAGCGCGCCGAACACCGGGCGGCGGACCGCCTGGACGATCCCGCCGCCGTCGGCGTGCCAGACCACGTCGGGGTCGAGCAGGGAGAGCAGCGCGTTCAGGTCGCCGCCGGCCACCGCGGTGGTGAACGCGGAGACCACCCGGTGGTGCTCGGCCGGGTCGACGGTGGCGCGGCGGGTGCCGTCCTTGACCCGGCGGCGGGCCCGGGAGGCGAGCTGCCGGGTGGCCTGCGGGGAGCGGTCCAGCGCCTCGGCGATCTCCTCGAAGCCGACCGCGAACACGTCGTGCAGCACGAACGCCGCCCGCTCGGCCGGGGTCAGCTGCTCCATCACCGCCAGCATCGCCACCGACACCGCCTCGCCGAGCTCGGCCTGCTCGGCGGGGGAGTCCTCGACGGCGACCTGCGGCTCCGGCAGCCACTCGCCGACGTACGCCTCGCGGCGGACCCGGGCCGAGCCCAGCAGGTCGTAGCAGAGCCGGGTGACCACGGTGGTGAGGAAGGCCCGCGGGTCGAGGACGGCGCCGTGGTCCGCGGACTGCCAGCGCAGCCACGCCTCCTGCAGCACGTCCTCGGCGTCGGCGAGCGAGCCCAGCAGCCGGTAGGCGACCGCGCCGAGGTAGCGGCGCTCGGCCTGGAAGACGTCCTCGGGGCGGGCGGCGGTGTGCAGCGCGGTCGGTTCGGGCACCCGCCCACCGTAGCGCAGGCCCTGACGGGCGGTCAGCGGGGACGGCGGAGGGGAGGCCCGCGGCGGACCTCCCCTCGTGTTTCACCTGATGCGCCGTCAGTCGACCTCGGCGATCGCCTGGGCGAACTGCGCCTGGTAGAGCCGGGCGTAGGCACCGCCGGCGGCGATCAGCTCGTCGTGGCCGCCCTGCTCGACGATCGCGCCGTTCTCCATCACCAGGATCACGTCGGCGTCCCGGATGGTGGAGAGGCGGTGGGCGATGACGAAGCTGGTGCGGCCGGTGCGCAGCTCGGCCATCGCCCGCTGGATTAGCACCTCGGTGCGGGTGTCGACCGAGCTGGTGGCCTCGTCCAGCACCAGGATCGACGGCTGGGCGAGGAACGCCCGGGCGATGGTGATCAGCTGCTTCTCGCCCGCGCTGACGCCGGTGCCCTCGTCGTCGAGGACGGTGTCGTAGCCCTCCGGCAGGGTGCGCACGAAGCGGTCCACGTGCGCGGCCCGGGCGGCGGCGATCACCTGCTCGCGGGTGGCGGACTCGGCGCCGTACGCGATGTTCTCGGCGATGGTGCCGCCGAACAGCCAGGTGTCCTGGAGCACCATGCCGATGCCGGAGCGCAGGTCCTCGCGGGACATCGCGGCGATGTCCACGCCGTCCAGGGTGATCCGGCCGCCGCTGACCTCGTAGAACCGCATCAGCAGGTTGACCAGGGTGGTCTTGCCGGCGCCGGTGGGGCCGACGATGGCGACCGTGTGGCCCGGTTCGACCTTCAGCGACAGGTCCTCGATCAGCGGCTTGTCCGGGTCGTAGCGGAACGAGACGTCCTCGAAGGCGACCCGGCCGTGCACCTCGTCCGGGCGCTCGGGGGAGAGCGGCTCGGGCGACTGCTCCGGCGCGTCGAGCAGTTCGAAGACCCGCTCGGCGGAGGCGACGCCGGACTGCACCAGGTTGGCCATCGAGGCGACCTGGCTGAGCGGCTGGCTGAACTGCCGGGAGTACTGGATGAACGCCTGCACGTCGCCGATGGACAGCGCGCCGCCGGCCACCCGCAGACCGCCGACCACCGCGACCAGCACGTAGTTGATGTTGCCGACCAGCATCATCGCGGGCTGGATGATGCCGGAGATGAACTGCGCCCGGAACGAGGCCTCGTAGAGCGCCTGGTTCTCGGTGGCGAAGAGCGCGGCGGCCTCCTTCTGCCGACCGAACACCTTCACCAGGCTGTGGCCGGTGTACATCTCCTCGATGTGCGCGTTCAGCTTGCCGGTGGAGCCCCACTGCTTGATGAACTGCGGCTGGGCGCGCTTGCCGACCTTGGTGGCGACCACCACCGAGACCGGGACCGAGACCAGCGCGATCACCGCCAGCAGCGGGGAGATCCAGAACATCATCGCCAGCACGCCGACGATGGTGAGCAGCGAGTTCACCACCTGGCCCATGGTCTGCTGCATGGACTGGTTGATGTTGTCGATGTCGTTGGTGACCCGGCTGAGCACCTCGCCGCGCGGCTGGCGGTCGAAGTAGCTGAGCGGCAGTCGGGCGAGCTTCGCCTCGACCTCCTCGCGCAGCCGGAAGACCGTCCGGTTGATCGCCAGCGCGGCCAGCCGGCCCTGGAAGACGCCGAAGACGACGGCGGCCAGGTAGATGCAGAGCACCCAGAGCAGGACGGTGCCGATCTTGTCGAAGTCCATGCCCTGGCCGGGCGTGAAGTCGATGGTCTGCAGCAGGTCGGCGATGCTGCCGTCACCCCTGGCACGCAGCGCGTCGAGCGCGGCCTGCTTGCTCGGGGCCCCGGCGAACTTCGGGCCGGTGGCGCCGGCCACGATCAGGTCGGTCGCCTTGCCGAGCACCCGCGGTCCGACCACCGAGCAGCCGATGGACAGCACGCCGAGGGTGAGCACCGCGTACAGCAGCTTGCGCTCGGGGCCGAGCAGGGTGAGCAGGCGCCGGGCGGAGCCCTTGAAGTCCTTGGACTTCTCGGTGCCCGAGGCGCCCATGAACCGACCCGGCCCGGGACCGCCGCGGCGGGCGGCCGCCTCCTGGGAGTTGGAGGTGGCGGGCGCGTCCTTCTTGTCGAGGACGGGTTTCTCCGGGGTGGTCACGCCGCCTCCTGCTCGGTGAGCTGGGAGAGCACGATCTCCCGGTACGTCGGGTTGTCGGCCATCAGCTCGTGGTGGGTGCCGGCGCCGACCACGGAGCCCTCGTCGAGCACGATGATCCGGTCGGCGTCGCGGATGGTGGAGACCCGCTGGGCGACGATCACCACGGTCGCGTTCTCGGTCTCCCGGCCGAGCGCGGCGCGCAGCCGGGCGTCGGTGGCGTAGTCGAGCGCGGAGAAGGAGTCGTCGAACAGGTAGATCTCGGGGCGGCGGACCAGGGCCCGGGCGATCGCCAGGCGCTGGCGCTGGCCGCCGGAGACGTTGGTGCCGCCCTGCGCGATCGGCGCCTCCAGACCCTCCGGGAACTTCTCCACGAAGTCCTTGGCCTGGGCGATCTCCAGGGCCTGCCAGAGCTCCTCGTCGGAGGCGTCCGGCTTGCCGTAGCGCAGGTTGGAGGCGACCGTGCCGGAGAACAGGTACGGCTTCTGCGGGACCAGGCCGATCACCTCGGCGAGCTTCTCCGGGGCGATGTCGCGCACGTCCACGCCGTTGACCAGCACCTCGCCGCCGGTGGCGTCGAACAGCCGGGGGACCAGGCCGAGCAGGGTGGTCTTGCCGGAGCCGGTGGAGCCGATCACCGCGGTGGTCTCGCCGGGCCGGGCGGTCAGGTCGATCCCGCGCAGCACCGAGGCCTCGGCGCCCGGGTAGCGGAAGTCCACCTCGCGCAGCTCCAGGCTGCCGTTGCCGCGCAGCTCGGAGACCGGGGAGAGCGGCGGGACGACGCTGGAGTCGGTGTCCAGCACCTCCTGGATGCGCTCGGCGCAGACCTCGGCGCGCGGCACCATCATGAACATGAAGGTGGCCATCATGACGCTCATCAGGATCTGCATCAGGTAGGAGAGGAACGCGGTCAGCGCGCCGACCTGCATCTGGCCGCTGTCGATGCGGTGCGCACCGAACCAGAAGACCGCGACGCTGGAGATGTTCACCACGCCCATGACGATCGGGAACATCAGCGCCATCAGCCGGCCGACCCGCAGCGCGTAGTCGGCGAGCTCGCCGTTGGCGCCGCTGAACCGCTTGGCCTCGTGGTCGTCCTTGACGAAGGCGCGGATCACCCGGATGCCGGTGATCTGCTCGCGCATGATCCGGTTGACCGAGTCGATCCGGGTCTGCATGCCGCGGAACTGCGGCCGCATCCGGCTGACCAGCACCACCACGACCGCGCCCAGTGCCGGCACCACGGCCAGCAGCAGGCCGGACAGCGGTACGTCCTGGTTGAGCGCCATCACGACGCCGCCGACGCACATGATCGGCGCCGCGACCATCAGCGTGAAGGTCATCAGCGCCAGCATCTGCACCTGCTGGACGTCGTTGGTGGTCCGGGTGATCAGCGAGGGCGCGCCGAACTGGTTCAGCTCGCGGGCGGAGAACGCCTGGACCCGGTCGAAGACCGCGGCCCGGATGTCCCGGCCGACCGACATCGCGGTGCGCGCGCCGTAGTAGACCGCACCGATCGAACAGACGGCCTGGGCCAGCGACACGCCGATCATCACCGCGCCGACGCGCAGGATGTAGTCGGTGTCGCCCTTGAGCACGCCGTCGTCGATGATGTCGGCGTTCAGCGTCGGCAGGTAGAGCATGCCGATGGTGGAGATCAGCTGGAGGAGGACCAGCAGCGTGATATCGCGGGAATAGGGCCCCATTTGAGCCCGTAGCAGTCTGAAGAGCACCTCGACACTCTCGTCTTCGTCGGGGACGCGCGCATCCCAAATTCAGGTACTTGTGGAAAACCTTCGCCTGTGGACGACCAGTGCACTGCCGACCTGCGGGTGTGCCAGCTCACCACACCCCCTTACGGAACGGCCCCCCACCCCCTAGGCTGCAGATTGCCCTCTTGTTACTCACCGGTTAAGTCGGTCGGCGGGCCGCCCCCACGGCCGCCGTCTCCCACACTCGGTCCACCCGCCCCCGGAGGTCCTCGTTGAGTTCCGCGCAGTCCATGATCGAGCGGCGGCCGCCCTCCGTGGCGCACCTCTTGCTCAGCAGGGTAAAGGCCACCCCGCACGGTGAGGCGTACCGGTACCCGGTTCCGGTGGACGAGCACGCGGCGAACAGCGCTCCCGGCGCGGAGCAGTGGCGCTCGCTGACCTGGGCGCAGGCCGCCGAGCGGATCAACGCCGTCGCCGCGGGCCTGATGGCCCTCGGCGTGCTGCCCGAGGACCGGGTCGCGATCGCCTCCGCCACCCGGATCGAATGGATCCTCGCCGACCTCGCCAACATGTGCGCCGGCGCGGCCACCACCACGGTCTACCCGAGCACCAACGCCGACGAGACCGCCTTCATCCTGGCCAACTCCGGCAGCCGCGCGCTGTTCGCCGAGAACGCCGTCCAGCTGCGCAAGGCCGTCGAGCAGAAGGCCCAGCTGCCCGCGCTGGAGTACGTCGTCCTGTTCGACGCGGCCCCGGACGAGCCGGCCGCCGACGGGCTGACCGTGCTCACCCTCGCCGAGCTGGAGCAGCGCGGCAAGGACTACCTGGCCGAGCACCCCGACGCCATCGAGAAGGCCGTCGACTCGCTCGACAAGGAGCAGTTGGCCACCCTCATCTACACCTCCGGCACCACCGGCCGCCCCAAGGGCGTGCGCCTGGTGCACGACTGCTGGTCGTACGAGGGCGTGGCCCAGGAGGAGAGCGGGCTGCTGCGCCCGGACGACGTGCAGTTCATGTGGCTGCCGCTGTCGCACGTCTTCGGCAAGACGCTGATCTCGGGTCAGATCGCCACCGGCCACGTGATGGCGGTGGACGGCCGGGTGGACCGGATCATCCACAACCTGCCGGAGATCCGGCCGACCCTGATGGCCTCCGCGCCGCGGATCTTCGAGAAGGTCTACAACGGCATCGCCGGCCGGGCCCGGGCCGAGGGCGGCGCCAAGTACAAGATCTTCATGTGGGCGGCCAAGGTCGCCCGCGACTACGCGCACGCCACCCAGGCCAGCAAGATCGCCACCGGCCGGGAGAGCGCTCCGCTCGGCCTGAAGCTGCAGCACGCGCTGGCCGACAAGCTGGTGTACACCAAGATCCGCGCCGCGTTCGGCGGCCGGCTGCGCGGTGCGGTCTCCGGCAGCGCCGCGCTGGCCCCGGAGATCGGCTACTTCTTCAAGGGCGCGGGCGTCCCGGTCCTGGAGGGCTACGGCCTGACCGAGACCTCGGCCGGCTCCACCGTCAACCGCGCCGAGGACTTCCGGGTCGGCACGGTCGGCCTGCCGCTGCCCGGCACCGAGGTCCGGATCGCCGAGGACGGCGAGATCCTGCTGCGCGGCCCCGGCATCATGCGCGGCTACCACGAGATGCCCGAGCAGACCGCCGAGGTGCTGGAGCCGGACGGCTGGTTCCACACCGGCGACATCGGCGAGCTCGGCGCCGGCGGCTACCTGCGGATCACCGACCGCAAGAAGGACATGTTCAAGACCTCCGGCGGCAAGTACGTCGCGCCCAGCGAGGTCGAGGGCAAGTTCAAGGCGATCTGCCCGTTCGTCAGCAACATCCTGGTGATCGGCAACGGCCGCAACTTCTGCACCGCGCTGATCGCCCTCGACGAGACGGTGATCATGCCGTGGGCCGCCGACCACGAGCTGGCCGGCAAGTCCTACGCCGAGGTGGTCGCCGACCCGCGCACCGTCGAGCTGATCGACGGCTTCGTCAAGCGCCTCAACGGCGAGCTGCAGCGCTGGCAGACGATCAAGAAGTTCACGCTCCTGCCGCGCGACCTGGACATCGAGCACGGCGAGCTCACCCCGAGCCTGAAGATCAAGCGCCCGGTGGTCGAGAAGACCTACGCCGACCAGGTCACCGCGATGTACGCGGGCGCCAACGAGGCCTGATCCGCCCCGTCCGCCGGCCCCGTCCGGTACGGCCTTCGGTCTTTCGCCGGCCGTACCGGACAATGGGCTCATGCCCTCCGCACTCCCCGACGGCGAAGCCGTGCCGTCCGACGGCTCCTTGCCCGCCCGCGCCCTGCACGGACTCGGCGACCGGCCGTTCGGCTTCTACCTGCACGTGCCGTACTGCGCCAGCCGCTGCGGCTACTGCGACTTCAACACCTACACCGCCACCGAGCTGCGCTCCTCCGGCGCGGTCGCCTCGCAGGAGACCTACGCCGACAACGTGATCGCGGAGATCCGGCTGGCCCGCCGGGTGCTGGGGGAGACCGACCTGCCGGTGCAGACCGTCTTCCTCGGCGGCGGCACCCCCACCCTGCTGCCCGCCCGCGACCTGGTCCGGATGCTCGCCGCACTGCGCGAGGAGTTCGGCTTCGCCCCCGGCGCCGAGGTCACCACCGAGGCCAACCCGGAGTCCGTCGACCCCGCGTACCTCGCCGAGCTGCGCGAGGGCGGCTACAACCGGATCTCCTTCGGCATGCAGAGCGCCCGCCCGCACGTGCTCGCGCTGCTGGACCGCCACCACACCCCGGGCCGCCCCGAGGCCTGCGTCGCCGAGGCCCGCGAGGCCGGCTTCGACCACGTCAACCTGGACCTGATCTACGGCACCCCCGGCGAGTCCGACCAGGACTGGCAGGCCTCGCTGGACGCCGCCATCGGCGCCGGCCCCGACCACGTCTCCGCCTACTCGCTGATCGTCGAGGACGGCACCCGGCTGGCCGCCCGGGTCAAGCGCGGCGAACTGTCGATGATCGACGACGACGTGCACGCCGACCGCTACCTGATGGCCGATCAGGCGCTCGCCGCCGCCGGCTACTCCTGGTACGAGGTCTCCAACTGGTCGACCACGCCCGAGGGCCGCTGCCGCCACAACGAGCTGTACTGGACCGGTGCCGACTGGTGGGGCGCCGGACCCGGTGCGCACAGCCACGTCGGCGGGGTGCGCTGGTGGAACGCCAAGCACCCGGCCGCCTACGCGCAGGCCCTCGCCGAGGGCCGCACCCCCGGCCTCGGCCGCGAGGTGCTGGCCGACGAGGACCGCCGGGTCGAGCGCATCCTGCTGGAACTGCGCCTCGCCGAGGGCTGCCCGCTCGACCTGCTCACGCCCGTCGGCCGCGAAGCGGCCGAGAAGGCGCTCGCCGACGGCCTGCTGGAGCCCGCGGCCTTCACCGCCGGACGGGCCGCGCTGACGCTGCGCGGACGGCTGCTGGCCGACGCGGTGGTGCGGGACCTGGTGGACTGAGCCGACGTCACTTCGCCTTGCGATGATCTGACTTCGGGGAATTCCCGGGGCCGGGTGAAACGCATTCCGGCGCTGCGGCCAATTACCTGGTGAAGGAACCGACCAGGGTTCCCCGAACAGGGAGGGCCGCATGCGCGAGCGTGAATCCCGCGGCGGGTGGGGGCGGGTCACCCCGTCACCCGAGCCGGCCATCACGGAACCGGCCGCCACGGACGTCAGCACCACAGTGGAACTCACCACCCCGGAGGGCTTCACCGCGTTCTACCGCGAGCAGATCGACGACATACTCGGCTTCGTCACCCGTCGGGTCAGCGACCCGCACCTCGCCGCCGACCTCACGGCGGACATCTTCCTCGCCGCCCTCGAGGCCGCCGCGAGCTACCGGCCCGACCGCGGCACTCCCGCGGGCTGGCTGTACGGCATCGCGCGGAACGTCATCGCGGGGCACTGCCGCGGCGACACGCGCGAACGCCAGGCCATGGGCCGACTGCAGGGCCGCCGCCTGCTCGGCGAGGAGGACATCCTCGCCCTGGAGGAGCGGATCGACGCCCAGCGCGCCGCCCGCGCCCTCGCCGAGCGGCACGCCGAACTCAGCCCGCCGCTGCGCGCCGTCCTCGACGCGGTGGCCGTCGACGGCCTGACCACCGCCCAGGCCGCCGAACGCCTCGGCATCTCGCAGACCACCGTCCGGGTCCGCCTGCACCGCGCCAGACGCCGGCTCGGCGTCGAACGCACCGGCGTCCCCGAGTCCGCCGCCCCCGAGACCACCAGCTCCGAGTCCACCGGCTCCGGCCGCCTGCTGTCCCGCGTCGCCCGCCCCGCCGACCCGATCATCGAGGTGACCTCGTGACCACGACCGACCGCACCGACCGCACCGACCACTCCGGCCGTCACGCTCCCAGCACCAGCATGTTCGAGCAGCGCCTCGCCGAGGAGCTGGCCGCGCTGGCCACCGAGCGCGCCCGCACCGCCCGAGCGGCCGCCCACGGGCCGCTGTTCCGCTGGCAGGCGGCCGGGCCGCACCGCCGTCCGCTGCTCACCGGTCGGCGGATAGCTGCGGTCTTCGCGGTCGCCGCGGCCGCCACCACCGCCGTGGTGCTCCCGTCCGCCCTCGGCGGAGCCCATGGCGGCGCGGCGGCCTACGCCGTCACCCGCGGGCCCGGCGGAACCATCGCCCTGGAACTGCGTGACCCGGCCGGCCTGCCCGGCATGGTCGCCGAGCTCCAGCGGTACGGCGTCCGGGCGGCGGGCATCGAGGCGGCGGAGAACGAGGCGCAGTGCCCGCTGCCGCAGCCCGCCGGCCCCCCGGCCCGGGCCAACCTGGAGCTGCCCGGCGACACCCGCACCACGGTCCGGATCGACCCCGCCCTGATCCCGCCCGGCGCCACCCTGCTGCTGATCACCACGCCCGCCCGGCCGGGCGCCGGTGCGGCCGTCTCGGCCTTCACCACCCGGGTGGTCGACGCGGTGCCCGCCTGCGTCCCACCGATGGTGCGGGTGGAACGCGTCGGGGCGTCGAGTGGGGAGGTGCCCACGCCGACCGCGAGCTGACGGCGTCAGGCCACCCGTCGGATGTCGGACGGCGGGTCGTCCGTCGGGTGGCCTGCATGACGGCCGGTCAGCTCGCGGCTCCGCCTGACGGTCGGTCCGTCAGCTCGCGGGCCAGCCTCGCGGTCGGTCCGTCAGTTCGGGGCCCCGCCGGGCAGGGTGACGAAGTCGATCAGCTCCTCGACCCGGCCGAGGAGCTCCGGCTCCAGGTCCCGGTAGGTGTGGACGGAGGCCAGGATCCGCTTCCAGGCGGCCGGGGTGTCCACCGGCCAGCCCAGGCGGCGGCAGATGCCCTCCTTCCACACCTCGCCGCGGGGCACCTGCGGCCAGCCGGCGATGCCGAGCCCGCCCGGCTTCACCGCCTGCCAGATGTCGACGTACGGGTGGCCGACGACCAGCACGTGTTCGCCGGTCACCTGCGCGGCGATCCGGTGCTCCTTGGTGCCGGGCAGCAGGTGGTCCACCAGCACGCCCAGCCTGCGGCCCGGCCCCGGGGCGAACTCGGCCACGATGGCGGGCAGGTCGTCCACGCCCTCCAGGTACTCCACCACCACGCCCTCGATCCGCAGGTCGTCACCCCAGACCCGCTCGACCAGCTCCGCGTCGTGCCGGCCCTCGACGTAGATCCGCGACTCCCGGGCCACCCGGGCCCGCGCACCGGGCACCGCCACCGACCCCGAGGCGGTCCTCCCCGGCCCGCGCTCCGGCGCCGGCCCGGTGGGCCGCACCAGCGTCACCACCCGCCCCTCCAGCAGGAACCCGCGCGGCACCAGCGGGAACACCCGGTGCTTGCCGAACCGGTCCTCCAGCGTGACGGTGAACCCCTCCGCCGTCCGCTCGCAGCGCACCACCGCCCCGCAGAAGCCGGTCGCCGCCTCCTCCACCACCAGGTCCCGTTCCGCCGCCACTTCCGGCGCGGGCTGCTGCCGCTTCCACGGAGGTGTCAGGTCCGGTCCGTACTCCCTGCTTCGCATTTGACGGAGTCTACGAAACCCGCCCGCCCGCCGGCCGACGACGCGGACGACGCCGAGGACTCGGACGACGCGGACGACGCGTCCGTCACAGGCCCGGCGCGCCCCAGACCGGGAACCAGCGGGAGAGGTCCTGCTCGACCCGCAGGTCGTTGGCGAGCATCGCCTTGACCTGCAGCTCGACCGGGCTGTTGCGCTTCTCGCCGCCGCCAGGCATCGGGGCGAAGGGGTAGAAACTGCCGCGCTTGTACAGGTAGACCAGCCCGAGCGACTGCCCGGCGGGATTGCGGAAGGCCACGATCGAGCAGAGCAGCTGCGGGCCGAAGCCGTTCGCCTCCAGCTCGCTGTTGACCGCGTGCAGGTCGTTGACCAGGTCGGGGAGTTCCTCGGGCGTGTGCCGGGCGAGCAGCCAGGAGTAGCCGTAGGAGTCTTGCGAGGCCTCCACCGGGACGCCGCCGCCGCTTCCGGCGTCGGCGTCCAGCAGCGCCCGCACCTGGTTCTGCACCTCGCCGAAGGCGCCGCCCTCGACGGCCGCGAAGCAGACCGAGCCGAGGCCGGTCGGGGTGAAGCCGGCCGCCGCCTCCAGGGTGAGCGCGGCGGAGGGGATGCCGAACAGCTGGTCGAGGTCGGGCTTCACCGGCTTGCTCCGGCCGAACAGCGCGTCCAGGAATCCCACGTGAAGGTCCTTTCGGGTGTCGCGAGGAGGTGTCGCCGGGAGCGTCACTGTCCCAGTTCGGCGGAGATCTTCTCCAGCTGGGCCAGCCGCTGCTCCAGCGACGGGTGGGTGGACAGCAGCTGCGAGGCGGCGTCCCGGGCGCTGAGCGCGGGGGCGAAGTAGAAGGCGTTGTAGGGCTGCGCCTGGCGCAGGTCCTTGGTGGGGATGGCGGCGATCTGCCCGGTGACCTTGGTCAGCGCGGAGGCCAGTGCGCTGGGCCGGCCGGTGAGCTGGGCGGCGGCCCGGTCCGCGGCGAGCTCCCGGTAGCGGGAGAGCAGCCGGGTCAGCAGGAAGCTGAGCGCGTACACCACCATCGACACCAGCGGGATGAGGATCAGCGCGATCGCGGTGTTGGGGTCGTTGCTGTTGCGGTTGCCGCCGTTGAGGAACCCGCCCCACAACGCCATCCGGGTGATCACTCCGGCCAGCACGCCGAGGAACCCGGCGATGGTCATCACCGCGACGTCCCGGTGCGCCACGTGCGACAGCTCGTGGGCCAGGACGCCCTCCAGCTCCTCGGGCTCCAGCCGGCGCAGCAGTCCGGTGGTCACGCAGATCACCGAGTTCTGCGGGTTGCGGCCGGTGGCGAAGGCGTTGGGCATGTCGTTGTCGGCGACCGCGACCCGTGGCTTGGGCATGTCGGCCAGTGCGCACAGCCGGTCGATCGCGCCGTGCAGCTGCGGGTACTGCTCGGGGGTGACCTGGTGGGCGCCCATGGCCCGCTCGGTGATCTTGTCGGAGAACCAGAACTGTGCGACGAACAGGCCGCCGGAGATCAGTACGATCAATGGCCAGGCTCCGCGCAGCAGCACGATCAGCAGGCCGGTGAAGCCCACGTACACCAGGCCGATCAGGAACATGGTGGTCACCATCCGACCCGTCAGCCCGCGGTCGGGGGTGAACCGGGAGTGCCGCTGTGACGTCGACATCGCTGCTCCTCCTGTGCTCGCTCGCCTTCGATGCTGCCACCGGGCGGGGCCCGTGGCACCATCCACGCCGGACCAAATCACGCCATCCGCGCCGGACGGGCGGTCGGACCACCGCCGCGCGACCGTCGGGCGAACGCCGGACGACGCACGCCGCCGCGATCGCAATCCGACGAGGATCACGTGGGCGGACCGTTCCTGCCGTCAGGCCCGGGCCTTACACTGGCAGGTACGGTTCTGGCACTCTGCCCAGTTGAGTGCCAGAGCGGTTCGACCACCAGCTCAACGGACGACGACGGAGGTGCGTGCCCCATGCCGGATGACGGCAAGCCCGACGGCCGCCTGATCGACACGCGCCCGTCCGTGCGCCCGCTGGACGAGCGGCGCCTCGCGGTGCTGCGCGCGATCGTCCAGGACTACGTGGGGACCGAGGAGCCGGTCGGCTCCAAGGCCCTGGTGGAGCGGCACAACCTGGGCGTCTCGCCGGCCACGGTGCGCAACGACATGTCGGCGCTCGAGGAGGAGGGGTACATCCACCAGCCGCACACCAGTGCGGGGCGGATCCCCACCGACAAGGGCTACCGGCTGTTCGTGGACCGGCTGGCCGAGGTCAAGCCGATGACCGCTCCGGAGCGCCGGGCGATCCGGCACTTCCTGGAGGGCGCGGTCGACCTGGACGACGTGGTGGCCCGCACGGTGCGGCTGCTGGCGCAGCTGACCCGGCAGGTCGCGGTGGTCCAGTACCCGTCGCTGACCCGTTCCACGGTCCGCCACATCGAACTGGTGGCGCTCACCCCGACCAAGCTGATGCTGGTGCTGATCACCAACACCGGCCGGGTCGAGCAGCGCATGGTGGACTGCCCGGGCGCGGTCGGCGAGGGACTCCTCGCCGAGCTGCGGGCCAGGCTCAACGGCATGGCGGGCGGCTGCCGGCTGCCCGAGGTGCCGGTGATCCTGGAGGACCTGCCGGCCGTCTTCGAGGTTTCCGACCGGGCGGCGGTCAGCGCGGTGCTGGCCACCCTGTTCGAGACCCTGGCCGAGCAGAACGAGGAGCGGATCATGCTGGCGGGCACCGCCAACCTGACCCGTTTCGGCCACGACTTCCCGCTCACCATCCGGCCGGTGCTGGAGGCGCTGGAGGAGCAGGTCGTCCTGCTCCGCCTGCTGGGTGAGACGGCGGACTCGGAGATGACGGTCCGGATCGGCCACGAGATCGCCTACGAGGGGCTCAATTCCACCTCGGTGGTCTCGGTCGGTTACGGTTCGGGCGACCAGAGCGTGGCAAAGCTGGGAGTGATCGGTCCGACCCGGATGGATTACCCGGGCACAATGGGGGCGGTGCGAGCGGTGGCACGGTACGTGGGCCAGATCCTGGCCGAGTCATAGCAGTACAGCGGCCCGTGAGACACTCACGCGTCCATCGCAGGCACTTCTAGAGGCGGAACAAACCGGAGCATTTGGTGGCCACGGACTACTACGCGGTACTCGGCGTCCGACGCGACGCGGGGCAGGACGAGATCAAGAAGGCGTTCCGACGCCTTGCGCGTGAACTGCACCCGGACGTCAACCCGGACCCGAAGACGCAGGAGCGGTTCAAGGAGATCAACGCCGCCTACGAGGTGCTCTCCGATCCGCAGAAGCGTCAGGTCTACGACCTCGGCGGCGACCCGCTGTCGCCGAACGGCGGCGGTGCGGGCGGATTCGGCGCGGGTGCGGCGGGCTTCGGCTTCTCCGACATCATGGACGCCTTCTTCGGCGCCGCCACCGGCCAGCGCGGTCCGCGTTCGCGGACCCGGCGCGGCCAGGACGCGATGATCCGCCTGGAGATCACCCTGGAGGAGGCCGCGTTCGGCACCACCAAGGAACTCCAGGTCGACACCGCCGTCACCTGCACCACCTGCAACGGCGAGGGCGCGGCCCCCGGCACCTCGGCGCAGACCTGTGACATGTGCCGCGGCAAGGGCGAGGTCTCCCAGGTGACCCGGTCCTTCCTGGGCCAGGTCATGACCTCGCGTCCCTGCCCGCAGTGCCAGGGCTTCGGCACCGTGGTCCCGACCCCGTGCCCGGAGTGCGCGGGCGACGGCCGGGTGCGGGCCCGTCGGACGCTGACGGTGAAGATCCCCGCGGGCGTCGACAACGGCACCCGGATCCAGCTGGCCGGCGAGGGCGAGGTCGGCCCCGGCGGCGGCCCGGCCGGCGACCTGTACGTGGAGATCGCCGAGACCAGCCACCCGACCTTCCAACGACGCGGCGACGACCTGCACTGCACGGTCACCATCCCGATGACCGCCGCCTCGCTCGGCACCCAGGTGCCGCTGCAGACGCTGGACGGCGTCGAGGAGGTCGACATCCGGCCCGGCACCCAGTCCGGCCAGTCGATCCCGCTGCACGGCCGCGGCATCACCCACCTGCGCGGCGGCGGCCGGGGCGACCTGATAGTGCACGTCGAGGTGCAGACGCCCACCAAGCTCGACCCCGAGCAGGAGGAGCTGCTGCGCCGGCTCGCCGTGCTGCGCGGCGAGGAGCGCCCGTCCGGCCAGTTCGCGCCCGGCCAGCAGGGCCTGTTCTCCCGGCTGAAGGACGCCTTCAACGGGCGCTGAGGCGCGAGGATTTCCCACCGGGCCGGGGGCGGCGCTGTCCGCCCCCGGCCCGGCTGCCGTTCCGACCTGTCCGCGTAGTTCTGAGAGGGTTCCGTTCGGATGACCGCACCGGTGTTCGTCGTCGATGACCTGGCGGCCGCCGCCCCCGGCGGGACGGTCCGGGTGGACGGCGCGGAGGGCCGCCACGCCGTCGCCGTGAAGCGGCTGGAGCCCGGCGAGGCGGTCACCCTCGCCGACGGCCGGGGCCTGGGCGTGGACGGCACCGTCGCCGCGGTGCACGGCAAGGACGTCCTGGAGGTCGCCGTCACGGCGGTCCGGCACGAGCCCGAGCCCAGCCCGCGGATCACCGTCGTCCAGGCGCTGCCCAAGGGCGACCGCGGTGAACTCGCCGTCGAGACCATGACCGAGGTCGGCGTCGACGCCGTCGTCCCGTGGGCCGCCGCGCGCTGCATCACCCAGTGGAAGGGCGAGCGCGGCGCGAAGGCGCTCGCCAAGTGGCGGGCCACCGCGCGGGAGGCCGGCAAGCAGTCGCGGCGGCTGCGCTTCCCCGAGGTGCACGAGCTGGTGACGACCCGTCAACTACTGCCGCTGCTGGAGCGGGCCGCGTTCGCAGCGGTGCTGCACGAGGAGGGCGCGCGGGCGCTGGCCGCCGCCGAACTGCCCGCGAGCGGTGAGATCGTGCTGATCGTCGGCCCCGAGGGCGGCGTCTCGCCGGACGAGCTCGCCGCCTTCGCCGAGGCCGGCGCCGCCCCGTACCGGCTCGGCCCGTCCGTGCTGCGGACGTCCACCGCGGGCGTCGCCGCGGGCGCGCTGCTGCTGGGCCGTACCGGGCGCTGGGCCTGACGCGTCGTCGGGAGGGCCGCCGCGCCGCCGGTCCGGGGAAACGCTTCGCGGTGACGCATCCCGCTGCCTAGGGTGGCAGGATGACCGATTCGCAGCGCGCCTATCTGCGCCATCCCCACCTGCACGGCGATCTGGTGACCTTCGTCGCCGAGGACGATGTCTGGCTGGCCCCGGTCGACGGCGGGCGGGCCTGGCGGCTGACGGCCGACCAGGTGCCGGTCGGCGCGGTCCGGATCTCGCCCGACGGCCGGCACGTGGCCTGGACCTCCACCCGGGACGGCGCGCCGGAGCTGCACGTCGCACCGGTCGAGGGCGGGCAGTCCCGGCGGCTGACGCACTGGGGGAGCCCGTTCACCGCGCTGGTCGGCTGGAGCGCCGACGGACGGCCGATCGCCATCACCACGGCGGGCCAGGAGACGATCCGGCGGACCTGGGCGTTCGCGGTGCCGCTCGACGGCGGGGAGCCGCAGCGACTGCCGTACGGGCCGATCGGGTCGCTGGCGTTCGAGCCGGTGCCCGCGGGCGCGAGCGGCGGGCGGGTGCTGCTGGGCACGCACAACCGGGAGGCCGCGCACTGGAAGCGGTACCGGGGCGGGCGGGCCGGGAAGCTGTGGGTCGGCGCGGCCGAGTTCGAACGCCTGCACGCCGAGCTGGACGGCCAGTTGGAGTGCCCGCTGTGGGTGGGCGACCGGGTGGCGTTCCTCTCCGACCACGAGGGCGTCGGCCGGCTGTACTCGAGCCTGCCGGACGGCGGCGACCTGCGGGCGCACGGCCCCGCCGACACCGGCTTCTACGCCCGGCAGGCGGCCACCGACGGCGCCCGGGTGATCTGGCAGAGCGCGGGCGACCTGTGGCTGCTGGACGACCTGGACGGCGCCGAGGCGCGCCGGCTGGACATCCGGCTGGCCGGACCGCGCACCCGCCGCCAGCCGCACCCGACGCCGGCCGCCGGGCAGGTGGAGACCGTCGCGGTGGACCGCACCGGCCGGGCCGCCGCCGTGGTGGTGCGCGGCACCGTGCACTGGCTGACGCACCGTGAGGGGCCGGCCCGGGTGCTGGACGAGACGCCGGGAGTGCGCGGCCGCCTGGTGCGGGTCGTCCCCGGCGAGGACGGCGCGCAGGGCGCGGTGTGGGTGACCGACGCGGACGGCGACGACGCGCTGGAGTTCGCGCCCGCGGTGCTCGGCGCGGAGCGCCGCCGGCTGGCCGCCGGGCAGCTCGGCCGGGTGCTCGGGCTGGCGGTCTCGCCGGACGGCCGGCAGCTCGCGGTCGCCTCGCACGACGGCCGGGTGCTGCTGGTGGCGCTCAGCGACGGCGCCGTCCACGAACTGGCCCGCAGCGGCGACGGCGAGGTCCACGGCCTGGTGTTCAGCCCGGACTCGGGCTGGCTGGCCTGGTCGCAGCCGACCCTCGGACCGTGGGCGCTGCGCCAGATCATGCTGGCCGACCTGACCTCACGGACCGTCAGCGAGGCCACCCCGCAGCGCTTCCACGACTACTCGCCGGCCTTCACCGCCGACGGCCGCCACCTGGCGTTCCTCTCGGTGCGTACCTTCGACCCGGTCTACGACCAGCACGTCTTCGACCTGTCCTTCCCCGGCGGCGCCCGCCCGTACCTGCTCACGCTGGCCGCCGACACCCCGTCACCGTTCGGCCCGCAGCGGGCCGGACGGCCGGTCGGCGGGGAGGACGAGGAGGCCAAGGACGGCGAGAAGAAGGACGAGTCCGCCGTGCCCACCACCCGGGTCGACCTGGAGGGCCTGGCCGACCGGATCGTGGCCTTCCCGGTGGAGGCCGGGCGGTTCGGCGCGCTGCGCGCCGCCAAGGACGGCGTGCTGTGGACCCGGCTGCCGTTCACCGGCGAACTCGGCGACACCGCCGCCTCGCTGGACGACGAGCCGGCCCGGGCCGCGCTGGAGCGCTTCGACCTGAAGAAGCGCCGCGCCGAGGAACTCGTCGCCGGGCTGGACGGCTTCGCGGTCAGCGGCGACGGCTCCCGGCTCGCGGTGCTCGACCAGGGCGGCCTGCGGATCGTCCCCGCCGACTCGAAGGCCGGCGACGAGGACGACACCGACGTCGACCTGAGCCGGATCCGGGTCACCGTCGACCCGTCCGCCGAGTGGCGGCAGATGTTCGACGAGAACGGCCGGCTGATGCGCGACAACTTCTGGCGCGCCGACCTCGGCGGCGTCGACTGGGCGGGCGTGCTGGAGCGCTACCGGCCGCTGGTCGACCGGGCCGGCAGCCACTCCGACCTGGCCGACCTGCTGTGGGAGACGGTCGGTGAACTCGGCACCTCGCACGCCTACGTGGTGCCGCCCGGCCGCGGCACCGAGTCCGCCCGGCGGCAGGGCCTGCTAGGCGCGGACCTGGTCCGCGACGGCGAGGTGTGGCGGGTCGCGCGGGTGCTGCCCGGCGAGTCCTCGGACCCGCGGGCCCGCTCCCCGCTGGCCGCGCCCGGCGTGGCGGTCCGTGCCGGCGACGCGATCCTCGCGGTCAACGGCCGCCCCGTCGACCCGGTCACCGGCCCGGCCCCGCTGCTGGCCGGCACCGCCGACCAGCCCGTCGAACTGACCGTCAGCGGCAAGGACGGCGGCGAGCGCCACCCCGTGGTGGTGCCGCTCGACGACGAGGAGGCGCTGCGCTACCACGACTGGGTGGCCGGGCGGCGCGCCGCCGTCCGCGAGCTGTCCGGCGGACGGCTCGGCTACCTGCACATCCCCGACATGCAGAGCGCCGGCTGGGCGCAGCTCCACCGCGACCTGCGGGTCGAGATGGCCCGCGAGGGCGTCGTCGTCGACCTGCGGGAGAACCGCGGCGGCCACACCTCGCAGCTGATCGTGGAGAAGCTGGCCCGCCGGATCGTCGGCTGGGACGCCGCCCGCGACATCGACAGCCCCGAGCCGTACCCCGCGGACGCCCCGCGCGGCCCGGTGGTGGCGGTGGCCAACGAGTTCTCCGGCTCCGACGGTGACATCGTCAACGCCGCGATCCAGGCGCTCGGCATCGGCCCGGTGGTCGGCACCCGCACCTGGGGCGGCGTGATCGGCATCGACAGCAAGTACGCGCTGGTCGACGGGACGGCGGTGACCCAGCCCAAGTACGCGTTCTGGCTGGAGGGCTACGGCTGGAACGTGGAGAACCACGGCGTCACCCCGGACGTCGAGGTGCCGATCGCCCCGCACGACTGGGCGGCGGGCCGCGACCCGCAGCTGGAGACGGCGGTCCGGCTGGCGCTGGAGGCACTGGAGCGGACCCCGGCGAAGCAGCCTCCGGCGCTGGAAGGGTGACCCCGACAGGGGCTCGGGGAACTGCGAGCAGCGGAAGGCACCCCACAGCAGGATCGCGACGCAGGGCAGTGACCTGCACGCGCGGGCGATCCGGCTGTCGGGGAATGGTTCCTCGCGCAGTTCCCCGCGCCCCTGGCGGTGCACGGTAAGGTCGTCGCGCCAGTGACGGGTGATCAGAAGGGTTCGGACGATGGCCGGGGAACCGCAGGCGGACTGCCTGTTCTGCAAGATCGCGGCGGGGGAGATCCCGGCGAAGGTGGTCCGCGAGACCGAGCGGACGCTGGCCTTCCGGGACATCAACCCGCAGGCGCCGACGCACGTGCTGGTGATCCCGCGGGTGCACTACCCGAACGCGGCGGAGCTGGCCGCGGCGGAGCCGCTGATCGCCGCGGAGCTGCTCACCGAGGCGGCGGAGGTCGCCGCGCTGGAGGGCATCGACGCGTACCGGCTGATCTTCAACACCGGGTCGGACGCGGGGCAGACCATCTTCCACGCGCACGTGCACGTGATCGGCGGCCGGAAGCTGCCCGAGGGAATGGTCTGAACCGTTGTCGCAGCGTGAACTCGTCGTCCTGGGCACGGCCAGCCAGGTGCCGACCAGGCACCGCAACCACAACGGGTACCTGTTGCGCTGGGACGGCGAGGGGCTGCTGTTCGACCCGGGGGAGGGCACCCAGCGGCAGATGCTGCACGCCGGGGTGACCGCCACCGGGATCACCCGGATCGCGGTCTCGCACTTCCACGGCGACCACTGCCTGGGCCTGCCCGGCGTGGTGCAGCGGATCAACCTGGACCAGGTGCCGCACCCGGTCGACGCGTACTACCCGGCCTCCGGGCAGGTGTACTTCGACCGGCTGCGGCAGGCCAGCGTCTTCCACGAGACCGCCGAGCTGCGGCCGCGGCCGGTGGCGGAGGCCGGGCCGCTGGCGGCGCCGGGAGCGCCGTTCGAGCTGTCGGCGGTGCGGCTGTCGCATCCGGTGGAGTCGTTCGGCTACCGGCTGGCCGAGCCCGACGGCCGGCGGCTGCGGCCCGAGCGGCTGCGCGAACTGGGCGTGCACGGGCCACTGGTGGGGCAGCTCCAGCGGGCCGGCCGGGTCGAGGTGGCCGGTCGCACGGTCACCCTGGACGAGGTCAGCGAGGTCCGCCGCGGCCAGCGCTTCGCCTTCGTGATGGACACCCGGCTCTGCCCGGGGGTGGCCGAACTCGCGGACGGCGCCGACCTGCTGGTGATCGAGGCGACCTTCCTGGAGGCGGACGCGCAGCTGGCCGAGGACCACGGCCACCTGACCGCCGCGCAGGCCGCCCGGGTGGCCGCCGAGGCGGGCGTGCGGCGGCTGGTGCTGACCCACTTCTCGCAGCGCTACCCGGACCTGTCCGGCCATCTCGCCGAGGCCCGGCGGCACTTCGACGGCGAGATCGTGGTCGCCGAGGACCTCGCCAGGATCGCCGTCCCGCCCCGCCGCTGAGCGGCCGCCCGCCGAAAACCGTTCGCACATCGGGGCCGGAGCCCCCACCATCGAACCCGCCGCGCCGCTCCGGCGAACATCCACGCGGCGTACCCTGGTGACCCGGAGAGCCCGAGCCACACGACAGACGGATTGGGATGAGGCAGGCCGCAGCGCCGACCCATGACTGACACACCGCAGACCCGACCCAACGGACAGCAGCGCCCCGACGCGGCGGCTACCAGCACCCGGATCGTCATTCCGGAGAAGCACCCGATGGTCACCCTGCTGGGCGCGGCCGACTCGCTCCTGAGAGTGATCGAGAACGGCTTCCCGGACGCCGACATCCACGTCCGCGGAAACGAGGTGACGGCCACCGGCTCGCCCGCCGACGTCGCCCTCGTCAAGCAGCTCTTCAACGAGATGATGCTGGTGCTGCGCACCGGCCAACCCCTGACGGAGGACGCCGTGGAGCGCTCCATCACCATGCTCAGGAGCGCCGCCGAGGACCCGGACCACCCGGTGCCGTCCGAGGTGTTCACGGCGAACATCCTGTCCAACCGGGGCCGCACCATCCGCCCCAAGACCCTGAACCAGCAGCGCTACGTCGACGCGATCGACAAGCACACCATCGTCTTCGGCCTCGGCCCGGCGGGCACCGGCAAGACCTACCTGGCGATGGCCAAGGCCGTGCAGGCGCTGCAGGCCAAGGAGGTCAACCGGATCATCCTGACCCGGCCGGCGGTCGAGGCGGGCGAGCGGCTGGGCTTCCTGCCCGGCACGCTCTACGAGAAGATCGACCCCTACCTGCGCCCGCTGTACGACGCGCTGCACGACATGATGGACCCGGAGTCGATCCCCCGGCTGATGGCGGCGGGCACCATCGAGGTCGCGCCGCTGGCGTACATGCGCGGTCGCACCCTGAACGACGCGTTCATCATCCTCGACGAGGCGCAGAACACCTCGCCGGAGCAGATGAAGATGTTCCTCACCCGCCTCGGCTTCAACTCCCGCGTGGTGGTCACCGGCGACACCAGCCAGATCGACCTGCCGAACGGCACCCGGTCCGGCCTGAAGGTCGTCCAGGAGATCCTGGTCGACGTGCCCGACATCCACTTCTCGGTGCTGACCAGCACCGACGTGGTGCGGCACAAGCTGGTCGGCCGCATCGTTGACGCATACGAGCGCTGGGACGCCCGGCAGGAGGCCGAGGAGTCCAGTGACCGCAAACCCGTCCAGCGCCGGGGCGCCCGGGCGCCCCGACAGTCCCATCGCACCGAAAGCTGAGTACTGAGCCCTCCATGTCGATCGACATCGCCAACGAGTCCGGGTGGGACGTCGACGAGGAGTCCATCCTCGACGTCGCCCGCTACGCCCTCGACAAGATGCGGATTCACCCGCAGTCCGAGCTCTCCGTGATCCTCTACGACAGCGAGTCGATGGCGGAGCTGCACGTCCAGTGGATGGACCTGCCCGGTCCGACCGACGTGATGTCCTTCCCGATGGACGAACTGCGGCCCGGCAAGGAGGGCGAGGACCTGCCGGAGGGCCTGCTCGGCGACATCGTGCTCTGCCCCGAGGTGGCGAAGCAGCAGGGGCTGGCCGCCCCGACCAAGCACTCCATGGACGAGGAGCTGCAGCTGCTCACCGTCCACGGGGTGCTGCACGTGCTCGGCTACGACCACGAGGAGCCCGACGAGGAGCGCGAGATGTTCGCGCTGCAGAAGCGGATCCTGGACGACTGGCGGGCCGGACGCGGGCTGAGCGGGCTGTCGCCGGCGCCGACCGTCCACTGAGGGCCGGCCGTCTGTGAGTGGTGAGAGTACGAGCTTCCTGATCGGGGCTCTGCTGCTGGTGGTGCTGGGCTGGCTGGCGGCGTGCGCGGAGGCGGGGATCTCCCGGATCTCGCGGTTCCGCGCCGAGGAGGCGGTCCGCTCCGGGCGGCGGGGCTCCGACCGGCTGCTGACGCTGGCCTCGGACAGCATCCGCTACTTGAACCTGGCCACCCTGATCCGGGTGGCCAGCGAGATGGCCGCGGCGGTGCTGGTCACCGTGGTGTGCGTGCGCAGCTTCGACCAGACCTGGCAGGCGGTGCTGGTCGCGTTCGGCGTGATGGTGCTGGTGTCCTTCGTGGCGGTCGGGGTCTCCCCGCGCACGATCGGCCGCCAGCACCCGCTGACCACGGTCACCGCGGCGTCCTACGTGCTGCTGCCGCTGGCCCGGATCCTCGGGCCGATCCCGCGGCTGCTGATCCTGCTGGGCAACGCGCTGACGCCGGGCAAGGGCTACAAGGAGGGGCCGTTCGCCTCCGAGGCCGAGCTGCGGGCGCTGGTCGACCTGGCGGAGAAGGACGACCTGATCGAGGACGAGGAGCGCCGGATGGTGCACTCGGTCTTCGAGCTGGGCGACACCATCGTGCGCGAGGTGATGGTGCCGCGCACCGACCTGGTGATGATCGAGCGTCACAAGACGGTCCGTCAGGCGCTCACGCTGGCGCTGCGCTCCGGGTTCTCGCGGATCCCGGTGGTCGGCGACAACGAGGACGACGTGGTCGGCATCGTCTACCTCAAGGACCTGGTGCGGCGCACCCACATCAACCGGGACGCCGAGTCCGAGCAGGTGGCCTCGGCGATGCGGCCGGCGGTCTTCGTGCCGGACTCCAAGCCGGCCGCGGACCTGCTGCGGGAGATGCAGCAGATGCGCTCGCACGTGGCGATCGTGATCGACGAGTACGGCGGCACCGCCGGCCTGGTCACCATCGAGGACATCCTGGAGGAGATCGTCGGCGAGATCACCGACGAGTACGACCGGGAGATCGCGCCGGTCGAGGACCTCGGGGACGGCTCCTACCGGATCACCGCGCGGCTCACCGTGGAGGACCTCGGCGAGCTGTTCGGGATCGAGCTGGACGACGAGGACGTGGAGACCGTCGGCGGGCTGCTGGCCAAGTGCCTGGGCCGGGTGCCGATCCCGGGCTCGTCCTGCGAGATCCCGGTGCCGGAGGGCAGCGGCCTGGCGGCGATCGCGCTGACCGCGGAGAGCTCGGCGGGCCGGCGCAACCGGATCGGCACCGTGGTGGCCGCCCCGGTGTGGATCGCCGAGCAGTCCGAGGAGCCGGCCGAGGAGGACGTGCAGCAGTAGCGGCTGCCCCGCGGGCCCTGGGCCGCGGTGTCCGACCGGAGCGACCGGTTGGGACACCGTGTCCCGGGGCCCGTTTGCCTCCTGTGCCCGAACGTGCCGACCATGAAGACATGGCTCATCTACTGCGCGCGGAGTACGGCCCGAACGGGCCGGCCGGCGAGGTGGCCAGGTGGCACGTGGTCCGTGGCACCGACCCTTCGCACGGCATGTGCGGCGCCGAGATCGGTGAGGGCGCCGAGACCAAGCCGGAGGAGGCCTGGGGGACCGGGCTGTACTGCTGCCAGCAGTGCGGGTCGCTGTACCTGCACGAGGTCCCGTTCCTCCGGTCCGAGCATGCGGGGAGGACCTGGTGAAACTCCAAGACGAACTACCGGTCGACCACCGGCTGGGCACCGTGTACCGCATCGGGGCGGGCCTCGGCGGCGTGTTCCTGGTGGTGTTCGGCATCCTCGGACTGACCGACACCAGCCCGGGCTTCCTGGACACCTCCGGCAAGGAGGTGCTGGGCCTGTCCAGCAACGGGGCGCTGAGCGTGCTGTCGCTGGTGGCCGGCGGGATCCTGATCCTCGGCGCGGTGATCGGCGGCAACCTCGCGTCCGACATCAACATGGTCATGGGCGTGCTGTTCGTGCTGGCCGGCTTCGTCGGCCTGATGGTGCTGGACTCCAGCGCCAACCGGCTCGCCTTCCACATCTCCAACGTCATCTTCAGCTTCGTCTTCGGCTTCGTGATCCTGACCTTCGGGATGTACGGCAGGGTCAGCAGCCACCTGCCGCAGGACAACCCGTACTGGAAGCACCGGCACACCCATGACGCCGACCAGCCCTCCGGACCGCCCGCGATGGTGAAGATCCTGCGCCCCGGGCCGTCGCACCCGACCGGACACTGAACGTCGACGAACCATCGTAGAGTGGGGCCTCCAGCACCCGACGGACCGTCAGATCCGCCGGGTGAAAGGCTGTTTGGAGGGGGAACGACCGATGACCGAGCGCACTCTCGGGGCGCTGGCCAGCTCGCCGATCGGGTTCGGGGCG